>DATEMM010000351.1:0-5556 GCA_035275605.1 Pyrinomonadaceae bacterium | reverse complement strand
TACGACTATCGCATGAAGCACGCGCGCGAGTGGTTGCAGGAGGGCGATAAGGTGAAGGCGACAATCTGGTTCCGCGGGCGCGAGATGACGCACAGGGAACTTGGCGCACGCATCCTCGAAAAACTCGAACGCGACCTCTTGGACGTTGGCGAAGTGGAAGCGCGCCCGCGCATGGAGGGCAATCAGATGTTCATCATCTTCGCCCCGAAGCGCCACAAGGGCGGGAGCACTGGCAGCGGCGGCGGTGGCGGCGGAAAATCAGAGCAAACCCCGGCGGCAGCGGCCGTCGGCCAGGGAGAGACGGCAAGTTAATTTAGAATTTTTGATTTGCGATTTTTGATTTGCGATTGGAAGAGGACGAAAGCTGAGATTTCAAATTTCAGATTTAAAATTCTCGTCTTCTTCCAGTCAAAAATCAAAAATCTAAGATCGCAAATCCAATCGGGAGAGCAATCATGCCTAAACTGAAGACTCATAAGGGTGCGGCCAAGCGGTTTCGTTTGACCGCGACCGGAAAAATCAAGCGCGGCCATAGCCACGCGCGGCACATTCTGACCAAGAAGACAACCAAGCGTAAGCGCCAGCTAGACATTGACGGACTCGTCTCCGAAGGAGATCAGAAGCGTGTCGAAGCGATGCTGCCCTACGGAAGAAGCTAAGGATTAGTGAGCGGTAAGCGGTAAGCGGTTTTTGCTTTTACTGCTCACGGCTCACTATTGAGATGGAGAATTGAATCATGCCTAGAGCAAAACGTGGAAATAAGCGCCTGGAGAGGCGCAAGAAGATTCTTAAATTAGCCAAAGGGTATCGCGGCACCAAGTCGAAGCTCTATCGCTCGGCCAAGGAGAGCGTGGAGCGCGGGCTGAACTTCGCCTACACCGGGCGCAAGCTCAAGAAACGCGACTTCCGCAGCCTGTGGATCGTGCGCATAGGGGCGGCCGCGCGTCTCAACGGCCTGAACTACTCGCAGTTCATGCACGGGTTGAAGCTGGCCAACATAGAGCTTGACCGCAAGGTCCTGGCAGACCTCGCGGCCAACCAGCCCGAGGCGTTCGCGGAACTGGCCGGACAGATCAGAACGGCCCTGGACAACGAGCAGCAGCAACGCGCTGCGGCGTAGAGATTAGGTGAAGGATTCCACCGATGCCGGAAGGCGTAAATCAGGAAGACCCGAAACTACAGGCTGAGGCTGCGCGCAAAGCGTTCGAGCAAGAGTTCGAACGCTTTGCGCGCTTTCGCAGCCGTTCGGAAACGGGCGGGCAGGAAGGCGATGGCGGCACGGCCTCCGTGGAAACGAGGCTGAGAGAGGCCGAAGCCAATCTGCGCGAGCTGGGTGAGCTGCGCTCGCGGCACACAGGGAAAAAGAGCCAGCTAGCCTCCGTCAAGAAGATGATCGGACGAATCGCCGCCGAGGAGCGCGCCGCCTTCGGTCAACTCGTGCAGCAAGCGGAAGCCGGAATCGTCCGTGAGATTGACGAGGCGGAAGCCACGCTGAGGTCAATCGTCGCGGAACTCAAGGTCGAGAGCGAGCGCATAGACGTGACCCTGCCAGGGCGTCGTCCGCGCCGCGGGCACCTTCACCCGATCACGCTGCTCAGGCAGAAGATCGAGGATATCTTCGTCTCTCTCGGCTACGCGATTGAGGACGACCGCGAGATAGAGACGGATTTTTACAATTTCACGGCGCTCAACATCCCCGAAGGCCACCCGGCGCGCGACCCACTCGACACCTTCTACACTGTGGACGGGTTCGCGCTCCGCTCGCAGACCTCCACCGTGCAGATTCACGCGATGGAGCGCCGCACCGCACCGCTTCGCATGATCGCGCCGGGCCGCGTCTTTCGCCGTGACACGCCGGACGCGACGCACAACCCAATGTTCTACCAGGTCGAAGGATTGTGCGTTGACCGCGGCATCACGATGGCGCACCTGAAGGGCACGCTGACGGAATTAGTACATCGTCTGGTCGGCCCGGAAACCCGAACGCGCTTTCGACCATCATACTTTCCATTCACGGAGCCGTCCGCGGAGGTTGACTACAGTTGCTTCAAGTGCAACGGCTCGGGCTGCCGCATCTGCAAACAGTCCGGCTGGATAGAGCTCGGCGGCTCAGGGATGGTTCACCCGAACGTGCTCAACACCGTCGGGATTGACCCGGAAGAGTTCTCCGGCTTCGCTTTCGGCTTCGGGATCGACCGCACGTCGGCCCTGTTCTACAAGCTCGACGACATCCGTCTGCTGTTTGAGAACGACGTGCGTTTCCTCGAACAGTTCAACTAAACGAGCCTTAAACTTTGCGGCGAGGAGGTAGTCATGAAAAAACTTCTTCTACCCATCATCTGTCTCCTGGTTGTATCTATTCCTGCCGGTGCCCAGTGGCCCAGGAAGGACGACAGCTATGACCGTAAGTGGAATCTACAGGAGAGAGAGCGCAGCGCCCACGGGAAAGAAACAGGTTCGGGCGGCGATGTCATAAGGTACCCGACCGATTCGATGAGCGTGGGCAAAGGATTCTCGAACGGGCTGGCGAAGGTCACGGTGGACGGTAAGGCCGGGTACATAGGCCGCGATGGCCGCCTCGTCATCAAGCCACGCTTTGACGACGCCGGACGCTTTTCGGAAGGACTGGCCCCGGTGGAGGTGGCGGGCAAGTGGGGCTACATAAACAAGCGCGGCGAGACGGTCATCCCCTTGAAGTTCGACTGGGCGCTCAGGTTCTACGAAGGGCGTGCCCTCGTCCTGGTCGGAGAAAAATGGGGCTACATAGACCCGCAGGGGAAGATGGTCATTGAGCCGCAGTTTGAGGAGGCCGGAAGCTTCTCCGAGGGCCTGGCGCGGGTCGTGATCTACGACAAGGACTTTAAGTGGGGATTCATCGATAAGGTCGGAAAGTACAGGTGGGGATTCATCGACCGTGAAGGGAAGTGGGCGCTCAAGCCCGCTTACGACAGCCCGGTCGAGGATTTTAACGGGGGCCGCGCGCGAGTCAGCAAAGACATAGGCATGAATAACGGGGTGGTAATTGACATCTTCTTCATCGATAAAGAAGGGCGAAGCTATCCGGAGCCAGAAGCCGACGAGCGGTTCGAGGATTTCGAGGACCTCTCGCCGTTCTCCGAGGGCCTGGCGACTTTTCGCAAGGATTACAAGGAAGGCTTCGTCAACCAGAGCGGCAAAGTAGTCATCGCCCCGCGTTTTGATTTCGCAGGGTACTTCTCGGAAGGGCTCGCCCCGGTTAACATCAAGCGTGGGGAGAGTTACGATGGCGGCTGGGGCTACATCAATGCCAGGGGTGAAACCGTCATCAAGTCCAAATTCGACTGGGCCTGGGAATTCTCCGAAGGCCGCGCGCTGGTCGCAATGGGGGACCGCGTCGGCTACGTAGACAGGGCCGGACGTTACATCTGGGAGCCCTCGAAGTAGGGTTCAGGTTTGGCGGCCCGCACGGGGCCGCCTCTCTATCTTCCGTACATGAACATCAGTTACAACTGGCTCCGCGAGCTGACCGGCACCACGCTCACACCGCACGACCTGGCACAACTCTTAACGCGTTTAGGGCTAGCCGTCGAAGTCGTACACGAGGCCGGGGACGATTCCGTCCTGGAGATTGATCTGACGTCGAACCGCCCGGACTGTCTGTCGCATCTGGGCGTGGCGCGCGAGGTTACGGCCGCGGTCGGCGGACACGTATCGCTGCCCGAAGGCGCGCCGTCCCGCGTCGAAGGGCGCGCTGCCTCTTTCACGGGCGTCGAGATACGCGACGCGGATTTGTGTCCACGCTACGCGGCGCGCGTCGTGCGCGGGGTGACGATCAAGCCTTCGCCGGACTGGCTGGTCAAGCGCCTGGAAGCAATCGGGCAAAGGCCGATTAATAACGCTGCGGACATCACCAACTACGTCCTGCACGAACAGGGCCAGCCGCTTCATGCTTTCGACCTGGCGAAGCTCGCGGAGAACCGGATCGTCGTCAGGCGCGCGGACGCGGGCGAGAAGCTCAAGACGCTCGACGGTGTGGAGCGCGAGCTGGATGCGGAGATGCTGGTGATTGCGGACGCTCTCAAGCCAGTGGCCCTCGCGGGCGTGATGGGCGGCGAAGAGTCAGAGATTTCCGTCGAGACGCGCGACGTGCTAATCGAAAGCGCCTACTTCGACCCGGCCTCCGTCCGGCGCACCTCAAGAATCTTAGGTCTGAGGACGGAAGCCTCGCACCGCTTCGAGCGCGGCGTTGATTACGCGGGGGTGCTGCGCGCCCAGGAGAGGTGCATCGCGCTCATCTGTGAGCTGGCGGGCGGCACGGCGACGGAAGACGCGATTGATGTTTACCCGCGGCGCATCGAGCCGCCCCTGGTCAGCCTGCGCCCGGAACGCGTCAAAGCTCTGACCGGGCTCGAAGTCGGGACAGACGAGATGATGCGAATCCTCACGTCGCTCGGCTTTCTTCAGCGCGACGCGATGGCCGCGATGGGTGCGACGGGAGAAGCGGCCGGGGGTCGCCGCCTGGCTTTCATCAGTCCGACTTGGCGCGTGGATGTCGAGCGCGAGGAGGACCTGGTCGAGGAAGTCGCGCGCCATGCGGGCTATGACAAGATAAGGACGGAGCTTCCGGCCTCTAACATCGCGGGCGAATACCAGCCGAGCGAGCGAAAGCGGCGGGCTCTGCGCCGCGCGCTGACGGCGCTCGGATTCGACGAGGCCATCAGCTTCAGCTTCATAGACGCGGCGCACGATGGCCGTTTTGAGCTATTGCCCGATTTTGTGAAGGGCGAAGAGGGCGACGCCCTATTCGTCACGCTGACGAACCCGATTATCGAAGGCGTCACGCGTATGCGCCCGACGCTCCTGTCCGGGATGCTGGACGCCGTGCGTCACAACTTCAACCACGGCTCGCGCGACATACGCCTTTTCGAGACCGGGCGGGTCTTCGCCGCCAACTCCGAGCGCGGCCAGCTCCCCCTGGAGCGCGAGGCGTTCGCGCTCGTTGCGACGGGCGGGGCGACGGAAGAAGGGCGCGCAGGGGCACCGCGCGAATTGGATTTCTACGACTTGAAGGGCGCGCTCGAAGCCGCGGTGGACGCCATGAATCTCGCGCCGCTCAAGTTCGAGCAGGCGCGCGTCCTGCACCTGCGCGACGGGCAGGCGGCGCGAGTTACTACGAAAGACGGGCGCGCGATTGGCAGCATCGGCAGGCTGGACGAGAGCGTCGCCGCCCTCTACAAGTTTCGCCAGCCGGTTTACGTCGCAGAAGTCGAGCTGAGCGCGCTGCTGGAGATGGAAGAGCGGCCCGTGCTCTACACGCCGCTCGTGCGTTACCCGTCGATTGTGCGCGACGTGTCGCTGCTGGTCGGGCGGCGCGTGGCACTCTCAGAGATGCTCGACGCTATCCTTGCCGAAGGTTTGGAAAACTGCCGCGACGCGCGGCTGGTGGACGTCTACGAGGGCGCAACGCTACCGGAAGGGAAGCGTTCCGTGACGCTCAGGATGGAGTACCAGGCCGACGACCGCACCCTGCGTGACGAAGAGGTGGACGAGATGCACGCGCGCCTCGTCCGGGTTCTG
>DATEMM010000350.1:0-22062 GCA_035275605.1 Pyrinomonadaceae bacterium | reverse complement strand
AGAGCGCGTCTAACGTCCGCTCTCAAGCAGCGCGGTACGCGCGGCGCACAGGCTGGCCGGGTCATTCGTAATGACTGCGCGGATGCCACGCTTGAGCGCCCGCCCGACCCAGGCCGGATTGTCTGCCGTCCAGACGACTGTTTCAAGGCCGCGGCGCGTTGCTTCCTCAACCGCTCGCTCGGTGGCGAGGCTGCGGTGCAGGGCGATCTCTTCTGCTCCACACCGAATCGCCTGCTCTATCATGCGGCGCGCGGAGGGGGCTGGGCGCGAGAGCTTGCGATCGAAAAGGGCCGCCGTGCGCAGATTTGTGTCCAGGCGTTTGATCTCGGCAATCGCGGCCAGGTCAAAGCTCTCGACGCGGACGCGCGCGGCCAGGGAGTGCGAGCGTATTAGTTTCGCGACGGCGGCGGCGAGCGCAACCCTCTCCTTCGGCCCGCATTTCATCTCGACGTAGAGCAGCGCCCGGCCATCCTTCATCATTTCAAAGAGGGCGGCGAGCGTGGGAATTTTAGCCCGCTCGTAAGCGGGTTGTGCCAGGGAGGGGAAGCGCCGGTTGAACCAGGTGCCCGCGTCCATCTCACAGAGCTCGGTTGACGTAAAGCTACAGACGCTTCCTGCCCTGAGCGCAGTGCGCCGGAGCGTGGCATCGTGGATGACGACGGGAACGCCGTCGCGCGCCAGCCTGACGTCGAACTCTATTCCGTCCGCGCCGTCCGCGAGCGCACGCTCGAAAGAGACGAGCGTGTTCTCCGGCGCGACGGCCGCCGCGCCGCGATGACCGATGATGAGAACAGTGGTCAGTGGTCGGTGGTCAGTGGCCAATAGTCAGTGGTCGGTAGCCAGTGGTCAGTGGTCAGTTCGATTGCCGCAGTTGCCGCGTAGCGGCAAGTTGAGTGTGGCCCGGCCTTTCAAGGCCGGGAGAACGCGTGATCGATTGATGGCGTCGCGTCAGCGACGCGTGAATCAATGCGGCTTTTGTTTCAATCGTCGCTGACGCGACGCGCCCGGTTTATCGTTTCGCTTCCCGGCCTTGAAAGGCCGGGCTAAATTCGGACGGCCGCTACGCGGCACCACGGCGGCACATAACTACCACTCCATCAGTGCTCACTGCTTACTGCTCACCGCTTACTGACCACCGACCACTGACTACTGACCACTGCTCCTGTAGTGGCGATAGTCCAGTTCGCCGAAGATGTTGTCGCGGGATTCGATCTCCGAGAGGCGCTCTTCGTCAATCTGGCCGTTCTCGATCTCGGAGGCCAGGGCGTTGAAGCGGCGTATGTGCGAGCGGAAGCGGCGCGTGGCGTACTCTACAGTCGTCCCCTGGTAAATCTGAAAGGCCCAATCGCTCGACTGGGCGAGCAGAAGCTCGCGCGCCGCCTGGTTCAGCGCGCGCTCCGTCAATGGCCCAGGATGATGAACGCGGTTGGCGAGCGCAGTCATGCGCTCTTCCGCCGCCTGCTGGTGCGGGTACATCCAACTGTTGCGCTCGTTGAGCCAGACTTTGAAATACCCTTCCTCGCCCCAGGAAGACTGCGACGGCCGCTGCGTCTGCACAGGGATTTCTTTGTCCAGAAAATCTCCCGGCGCTATTGGTTCGACCTCGCGCTGGTCCCAGTGTAGCTTGCGGAAAACGAAGTCGATGAACTGCGGCCCCTCGTACCACCAGTGGCCGAAGAGCTCCGCGTCGTAAGGGGAGACGACGAGCGGCGGACGATTGAACGAATCTCTCAAGTGCCGCGCCTGCTTAATGCGCTCCGAAACGAAATGGCTTGCGTCCGTGGCGGCACGCTCGCGCGCGGCCTGCGGGTCGTAGGGGAGCTTCTGATCCTGCGGCACGTCACGCCCGGAAATGCGGTGGTACTTGAGGCCCAGGTGCCGCCGGTCGCCGCCCGCGTGCAGGTGCGGGAGCAGGTAATCGAGCGGCGCGTCCCAGCCCAGGTCACGGTAGAACTCCCGGTAATTTGCATGGCCCGGATAGCCTATGACCGAGCTCCAGACCTGCTGGCTGGTCTCCAGGTCGCGCGCGAAGACGGCCACGCCGTTCGGGCATCGGACCGGGGCGTAAACTCCGTAGCGCGGGCGCGGCTCGCCGTAAAGAATGGCGTGCGTGTCGGAGATGAAATATTCGATCCCTGAGTCCTTGAGCAGGTGCTCCACGCCGGGTTCATAGGCGCACTCCGGCAGCCAGATGCCGCGCGGACTTCGACCGAAGTGCTTGCGGTAGTTTTCGACGGCGACAGAAATTTGAGCGCGCTTTGCCTCAAGCGTCGAGATCAGCGGGAGAAAGCCATGCGTTGCGCCGCAGGTGATGATTTCCAGGACGCCCTCGTCCTGCAATTCGCGGAACGCGCGGACGAGGTTACGGTCGTAGCGGTCGTTCCAGAGCGCGAGCGACGCGCTCAGAGATTGATCGTACATCTCCGCGACGGCCTTAAACTCACGCGCCTCGCGGCGGGCCCGCTTGGCCTCTTTGCGTGCCAGCGCGAGCAGGTTTTCGAGGTGGCGTGTGTAACGCTCCTGAAGGAGCGAATCCGACAGCATCTCGCAGAGCGGGGGCGAGACGTTCATCGCCAGGCGCGGGCTGGCCCCGCTCTCGTGCAGGTTCTGGAAGACGAAGATGAGCGGCAGGTAAACTTCCGTGATGGCCTCGTAGAGCCAGTCCTCTTCGAGGAACTCGGGGTGCTCCGGGTGGCGCACGAACGGCAGGTGCGCGTGGAGTATCAGGCTGAAGTATCCGGTAGACAAGGGCGTTAAGTACTGAGTACTGAGTACTGAGTAAAAGAAAAACAGTTCTTGTTTTTTAACTCAGTCCTCAGTCCTCATCACTTCCTTATTTCCTTAATTTTATTCCCGTCATGCTCGGCATCCAGAGGTGGAAGGGCTTGAGGGGCAAGTTGACTTCGCTGGCCCCGACGATGACGCGCGCGGCGCGGCGCATGGCCGCCTCGTTGAGCGCGTCGTGCGCCGTGGCCTCGAACTCTATCCCGAGCAGGGCGCGCAAGACTTCGAGCAGGTGCGCCGCGTCAATCTCCCGCCGCCTGGCGAGCGTGACCTCTTCGAGCCACCGCGAAATGGCCTCGGAAAAGGCCGCCTGCAAATCCTCCGCACGAACGCCGAGGGCGATGGCGGCGAGCAGCCCGCGCATCTGTGCCAGGTCTTCCTCGCTCATCGCTGGCAGATCAGCGCCGCCGAAGCGCTGGGCCACGGCGCGCGTCGCCGCGTTCTCGGTCGCCAGGTCGGCGGCCTCCAGAGAGACCTCCAGCGCGTCGCTCACGTAGCCGGCGTCGTCCAGAACGCGCGCGAATTCGTCCGCCGAAACATCGAATCCGGGCGTCGAATCCGTCAGGCGCGACACGGAAGCGCGCGGCGTGTCGCTCGCGGGGGAAGAGAGCAGGCGTATGAAGGCTCCGCCGCGAGCGTACAAGCCCACGTCGGCGCGGTAAGAATGGCCAGGCTGCGCTGGTATCCACTGCGAGCGCGTGGGCGAGGCGAAGTGCAGGGTCTCCGCGCCCGTTTGCAAATCAACGAGCTTGACGGCGAGCGCGTAGCTGTCGGCCCGTCCTCGTGGAAAGGCCCTCTGTAGCGTCTCGAACGGGTCGCGCTCGAATTCCCAGTAGAGATAGAGCTTGCGCGGCGATTGTGCCAGCAGGCGGATGCGGTTGGCCGCGTAAGCCTCCGGCAGCGGCTCGTCTACGGAAAGCTCCGCCAGGTTGTCCACGACCGCCTCTGTGGGCGGCGGTGGCGGGGCGATTGTCAATTCCGAGCTGCCGGGGGAGAAGTAGGGCATTTAGATAGACCTTCCTGCGCGCCGCTCTTTATAAAGACAAGGTTCGGCGCGGGGCATAGTATAGAGATGAAAACTCGTCTTTGGGTAAAACAGGCTAGTTTTACGGAAACAAGTGTGGGCTGTCAACAGACGGGCGGGCACAGCGACGGTTTTGAGTTAGAATGGCGGCCAGGTCACAGAAAAACCTTTGCGGAGGAGAAGCCGGATGAGGCGATGGCTGATCGCATGGGCGGCCATATCGGGCGTCGTGTGGTTCGTGGCCCAGTCGGTTCGGGCCGACGGCGAAGGCGCGGCGGGAGGGGGCGTGGCCGCGCACGGGCTGGACCCTTTGGTGCTCGTCGGCGTCGCCGTCATCCTGATTGCGGCGAAACTCGGCGGCGAGTTGTTCGAGAGGATGAAGCAGCCGGCCGTGCTTGGTGAACTCTTCGCCGGAATCGTGATAGGCAATCTGGCGCTCTTTGGTTTCACTGCGGCCGAGCCGCTCAAGACGAACGAGACCATCAGCGCGCTGGCCGAAATCGGCGTCATCATTCTGCTCTTTGAAGTCGGGCTGGAATCGAATCTGGGCCAGATGCTGGAAGTCGGATGGTCCTCGCTCTTCGTCGCCGTGGCGGGCGTCATCGCTCCCTTCTTTCTGGGCTGGGCTGTGGCCGCTTACTTCATTCCGGACGAGGCGAAGCTGGGCCACATCTTCATCGGTGCGACCCTGTGCGCAACGAGCGTCGGAATCACGGCGCGCGTCCTGAAAGACATGGGGCGTCTTCAGCGGCGCGAGTCTAGAATTATCCTGGGCGCGGCGGTGATTGACGATGTGCTGGGGCTGGTCATTCTGGCGGTCGTCGCGGGCGCGATCAAGGCGACGGCTTCCGGCCAGACGCTCTCACCTTTGGCCATCGCCTTCATCAGCGGCAAGGCCGTCGCCTTCCTTTTCGGCGCAATTGCCGTCGGGCATTACGTCATGCCGCACATCTTTCGTGGCGCGGGCCGCTTCGAGAGCCGCGGCGTGCTGCTGGCGCTCTCCATAGCCTTCTGCTTTCTGCTGGCGTGGGCGGCGGCCAGCGTGGAGCTGGCTCCGATCGTCGGGGCCTTCGCCGCGGGCCTCGTCCTGGACGAAGTCCATTTCGAGAGTTTCGAGGAGCGTGGCAAACACGACCTGCAACAGCTCATCGCGCCCGTCAGCGCGGTGCTCGTCCCCATCTTTTTCGTGTTGATGGGACTGCGCGTTGACCTGCGCGTGTTCGCGCGCGTCGAGTGGCTTGGGTTCGCGGCCGTCCTGACCGCGGCCGCAATCGTCGGCAAGCAGGTCTGCTCGCTGGCAGTTGCGGAGCGCGGCCTGAACCGGCTGGCCGTCGGCCTGGGGATGATTCCGCGGGGCGAGGTCGGCTTGATCTTCGCGGGAATTGGGGCCGCGCTCGTGCTGCCCAATGCGCAGGGCGTGAACGAGCCGGTCATCGGCGCTGGCACATACGGCGTCATCGTCATCATGGTGATTGTGACTACCCTGGTGACGCCGCCCGCGCTCAAGTGGTCGCTTGCGCGCAAAGGGCTGGCGAGGGAAGATGAGTCGGCAAACGCGCGGCACGCTTAAGTTACGGATGACGCAGGGAATCGCGCGGCGCAATAATTTGTAAAACTTGATCGAAAAAGAGGGAGGTCGAATGGCTAGCAAGAAAGATCAGCACAAGGCGGGGATTCCCCCGAAGCCACGCGGGCAGCAGACGGGTTTCGCGGGCAATCCGGACCAGAACCGCGAGGCGGTGAAAGAGACTCCGGCCCTGCGCGGCCGGCGCAAAGGGGCGAACAAGATGTTCGCGGACAATTCCAGTCAGCAGCGGGCGACCGACGCGGCCAAGCCAAGCACTAACAGTCCTTCGATTCCGGCGCAGGAGGGCGGCGGACACATCGGCGAAACCGGCGGCGAGATCGTTGCGAAGCGACGTGCCAGGCGGCGATAAGCCTGGCACAAAAAAGGTCAATGGAGGGTTAGAACCTTTGGAGGGTTAGGACCTTGCTTCGCTGCCTGCCGTCACCCGCTCTTATTTGACGGACTTAGCGTTCGCGGGCCGCGCGAAAAGGGCGTCGGCGATTACTGAGTTGAATTCGATTGACTGGTAGTTGATGCGACTCGTCTGTTTGCCCGCGCTGTAGTGGTCTATGACGAAGGGCACGGTGACGCCCGCCACCTTGACGTGCTGGGCCATACGGTCCTCTTCAATCGTCTCCTCGCCGTCGTCATTCTTCTTCTTGTAGATGGTCTTCATCGGCAGGTTGTCTTTAGCGCCGAACTCGAAATCGACCATAAAGCCGTCCGGGTAAGTCAGGCGCACGGCTTCGTTGCGACGAGCGAGCCCGGCCTCACGCCTCCCGGCGTAGGAGAGCTGTGCGCTGTCCTTACGCCAGAAGCCGCGCAGCAGGTAGTCCATGCTGGAGCGCATGGCCCGCCTGAAATCCTCTACCTGCTCTTTGGTCATGTCCTTCAGAGTTTTCACAGCGCCGTCGTAGAGCCAGCCCGTGTCACCCGTGTTGGTCTGAATTATCTTGCCCGTCGGCGCCTTGAACTCCGTGCGCTCCCTGTCCGGGTAGATGATGTAGTCCAGAAAGGCGTTCGGGATTCCGGACTCTCCGTCCTTGAACTGCGTGAAGAGCCCGCGCCCGACGACCGACCGCACGTTGAGGTAGGCGCTCCCGCCTATAGCTTCTACGGCCTGCGCGATGATCTTTTCGGCCTTTTCGGTCTCAGGCGGCTTCGCCTCACCGGCGGGAGCGGTTTGCGCGAAGGCCGAGTTGGCCCACAGGCTCAAGACCAGGGCCAGGATTTGGGCGGCGAGCAGCCGGGAGATATGACGAGGCTTTCTAATCATGATTAATCCAATAGTTGATCTTATCGTCCTGGGGAAGAATTGGGCCGAAGCGGCAGCAACCAGATTCGCGCCTCGCATCCTCGTTGCCGGTCATCTTTCATCTTAACGAGTACGCGTGACGAGGCGATGCCGCCCTGCTTTATCAAAATTCGCTTCGCCTCTGAGGCTTCGCGGCGAGCTGCTGTAAAGCGGCCGCGCCCGACGCCGTTGTTGCAAGGGAAGAATTCAAGATAGGCTTTTCGCCCCGGCCTTTTCCTGAGTTCTTCGGCCAGCGCCGACAGGGTGAAGCCGCCTTTGATGCCGCAATACTCACAGGCGCTCTGGTAAGGATAATGTGTGAACTCGATGACCGAGTTTTCATCCTCGGGCGGCAGCGCGGCGACTCCGGGCATCTCTGCTCCTTCGGGAACCAGCCATGCCTGGTAGCGTAACTCCTTCTCGCGCCCGCCGTCGAAGGTGAAAACCAAATCTCGCTTAACCCCAGCCGTGTTGATTAACCAATCCCTGATGGCGAGTAAGTACCAGGCCACTTCGCCCAGCGGACCGCGAGCGATGTAAACCAGCTTGTCGTTCGGCCGTTTGGCTTTTAGCTGCTCCAAGTAGAGAAAGAGACCGGGCTCTTCCGAGAGGTCCCAGCGCGGGCCTCTGCTGTCCTTGGAATCCCAGAAGATGGTAGCAACGCCTGGCTCTGTTTCCGACCTGACCTGTCCCTGGGCTTTGGGCCACGCCGCGGGGAATAGGCCCAAAACCAGAATCAGGTGAGGGAAGAGCCTGCTGCTGAATTTCGCTTCGCGCATCGCTTGGTCGAGCCGGGAGAGTTTGTGGCCAACGAAAAAGGGCTTCAATGAATTCTATCACTGAAACCCTTTCGTTTGGAAAACGCCGCATGAAAAGCGCCGCCCGTTAATTCAGCTCAGCGCTCGCGCCTTCAACGGCCTTGATGGTGATCTCTCCGTTCTCCTCGTCCACGCGGAAGCGCGACGCGCCCTTCCACATGGTCGTAATCGGGAGCTTCACCTTCTCATCGATGTGACGCTTGAGGAAGCGCGCGCCGTAGGCCGGGCTGAAGCCCTTCTGGGTCAGCAGGTCCACGGCACCCTGAGTCACCTCGACCTCCTTACCCTGATGCTCCATCTGACGGCGTAGCTTGTTGAGATAAAGCTCTGCAATCTGGCGCACCTCGTCCATCGTCAGCGGCGAGAAGACGACGATCTCGTCTATGCGGTTGCGGAACTCCGGCGAGAACCTCTGCTCGGCGGCCTTCATCACTTCGTTCTTGATGGCGCGCACGTCGCCCAGGGTCTTCTGTCCGAAGCCCAGCGGCTTCTCATACTTCTTGAAGCTCTCTGAGCCCAGGTTTGAAGTCATGATGACGATGGCGTCCGACAGATAGACCTTCTTGCCGCGCCCGTCCGTCATCCAGCCCTCGTCGAAAGCCTGTAGGAAGAGGTTCATCAGGTAAGGCGAAGCCTTCTCGACCTCGTCCAGCAGAAGAACCGTGTACGGGTTTTCGCGTAGCTGCTCGGTCAGGATGCCGCCGCGCTCGCTCCCGACGATGCCGCGCGGCATGCCGATCAGCTTCTCTATGCCGATGGTCCCGTCGCCGTACTCGGACATGTCTATGCGGACCATCTTCTCTTCGTCGCCGAACATGAACTCGGCTACAGCCTTCGCCAGCTCCGTCTTGCCAACGCCCGTCGGCCCGAGGAAGAGAAGCACGCCGTCCGGCTTGTAGTGGCTCTCCTTGAGCGGTCCCTTGTTCAGTCGCAGGCGCTGCGCGACTCCCCCGACTGCCTCCTTCTGCCCGATGACGCGACGGCCTATCTCCGCCTCCATGTCGGCGAAGCGGTCGTTGGTGTCGCGGAAGATCATGTCGCGCGGGATGCGTGATTCCTGCGAGATGACCTCAATGACGTGCTCGGGCTTGACGACCAGCGTGTTCGGCTCGTTGATCTCGACCTTGACGGCGGCCGTATCGAGCCAGCCGATGGCCTTGTCCGGCAGGTGCAGATTGCGTATGTACTTCGGGGCCATCTCCAGCGCCGTGTTGATGGCGTCGTCCGAGATGGTCACGGAGTAGTTCTTCTCCAGACGCGGGCGCAGGCCCAACAGAATCTCACGCGTCTCGGTCAGAGACGGCTCGTCAACCTTGACCATACGGAAGCGGCGCGCGAGCGCTTCGTCCTCCGCTATGTATTCCTTGTACTCGGTCAGGGTGGTCGCGCCGATGATACGCATCTCGCCGCGCGCGAGCGCGGACTTGAACATGTTGGCTGCGTCAGAGGACGTGCCAAGCGCCGCGCCGGCCCCGATGATGGTGTGCGCCTCGTCAATGAAGAGGATCAGGTTGTCGCGCTCCTTGACCTCGTCAATGATGCCCTTGATGCGCTCCTCGAACATGCCGCGCAGCATCGTCCCGGCGACCAGCCCGCCCATCTGCAACTGCACGATGTGCGAGCCGCGCAGGCGGGAAGGAACCTTTTCGGGCTCCAACTCCACCAGGCGCGCGAGGCCCTCGACGACGGCGGTCTTGCCGACGCCCGGCTCGCCGACGAGCATGGGCGAGTTGGCCCGCTCGCGGTGGCAGAGGATTTCGACCATCTGCTGAATCTCCATCTCGCGCCCGATGGTCGGCGGAATCTTGTCCATGCGGGCAAGGCGATTAAGAGAGACGCCGAAATGTTTGAGGTAAGGGGGCAGCTCGTATTTCTTCTTGTACTGCTCCTCTTCCTGTTCGCGCAGGTGCACGCGTGCTCGCACGTTTTCCACCACAGCCTCCGGTGATGCGCCGAGTCCTCGGAGGACTTCGACGAACAAACCTCTTTCGTCTTGCGAGAGAGCCGTGAAAATATCGGTCGCCTCGATGGTCTTGCGACCCTGGGCGCGCGCACGCTCCATGGCGCGCTTGAAGAGATCGGTCGTGTCGGGAGCGATTCTGAAACCTTTGCCGACATGCTGGCGACTCGTTTCAAGACGCCTCTCGATCATGGCTATGACCGAGTGTGGGTCAACCGCCAGGTCGCGCATGGTAGCGTTGAAGAGCTCGGCTTCCTCGTCGGTCAGAGCTTTCAGGATGTGCTCGACTGCAATGTAGTTCTGGTCGCGGCGGCGTGACTCGTTGAGCGCGTTTTCGAGGATGCGCTGGCCGCTGTCGCTGAATTTATCTTTATATGCCCCTAGATCTGTCATGCTTTTTTCTCAACCAAGTCTATAGAAGGCGAATCATCACCCCAATCAAACGTCAAGGATGTGACAAATGTTTGGCGGCGAAGTGTCGTCCTTGATTTTCAAACCCCGAGGCGCGTCTTTCGATCTTAATTTGACCGCCCCCGTTTGTGCCTTCTTTTAGATGCGAGGGGCAGAAACGCCGTTGCGTTTCCATGCAAGGCCAATATACCACACCTCGCACCTGCAATTAGCAAGCCATTTGGGAAGCGGTAAATAGTAAATGGTCAATGGTGAATAGACGAAAGCACTTTCCATTCACCATTGACCATTCACCATCTTACCAGCTTCTCAGTAATCGTAGTCTTCGCCCCCAGGCATGGGCGGCGCGCCCTTCTTCGGCTCCGGCGCATCCGTGATGGCGGCGTCGGTCGTGAGCAGTAGCCCGGCAATCGAAGCCGCGTTTTGCAGCGCCGTGCGGACTACTTTCGTCGGGTCAATAATACCCGCCGCGACCAGGTCCTCGTACTCGCCCGTTGCAGCGTTATAGCCCTTAGCGCCCTTGGACTCTTCGACCTGCCCCACGACCACCGCGCCCTCTATGCCCGCGTTCTCCGCGATGCGGCGCAGGGGCTCTTCCAGTGCGCGGCGAACGATTCTGATTCCGGTCTGAACGTCTCCGTCCTCGCCCTTCAACTTGTCCAGAACCTTGGCCGCACGCATCAGGGCCACGCCGCCGCCCGGCACAATCCCTTCCTGCGCCGCCGCCTTCGTCGCGTTCAGCGCATCCTCGACCCTCATCTTGATCTCTTTCATGGCGGTCTCCGTGGCCGCCCCGACGCGTATGACCGCCACGCCGCCGGCCAGTTTCGCCAGCCGCTCCTGCAACTTCTCGCGGTCGTAGTCCGAAGAGGTCTCTTCAATCTGCGCGCGAATAGTCGCCACGCGGCCCTGAATCGCGCGGGCCTCGCCCTCGCCCTCAACGATAATCGTGTCGTCCTTGTTAACGATGACGCGCTTGGCCGAGCCCAAATCTTCGACCGTGACGTTTTCGAGCTTGATGCCGAGGTCTTCCGTGATGACGCGCCCGCCCGTCAGAACGGCCAGGTCTTCGAGAATCGCCTTGCGACGGTCGCCGAAGGCCGGAGCTTTGACGGCGCAGACCTTGATCGTGCCGCGCAGGCGGTTGACGACGAGCGTAGCCAGCGCGTCGCCCTCTACATCTTCGGCGATGATGAGGAAGGAGCGGCCCTGGCCCGCCACCTGTTCGAGCACGGGCAGGAGATCGCGCATCGCGGAAATCTTCTTCTCGTGAAGCAGAATCAGGGGCTCGTCCAGCACGGCCTCCATCCTATCCGGGTTGGTCACGAAGTAGGGCGAAAGGTAGCCGCGGTCGAACTGCATGCCTTCGACGATGTCCAGCTCTGTCTGGAGCGTCTTGGACTCTTCGACCGTGACGACGCCGTCACGGCCTACCTGCTCCATCGCCTCGGAGATGAGCTGCCCGATCTGGCGGTCGTTGTTGGCCGAGACGCTCGCGACGTTGGCGAGTTCTTCCTTGCCTTTGACCTTCTTCGACATCCGTTCGAGTTCCGCGACGACGGCCTCCGTGGCCGCCTGAATACCGCGCTGGAGGGCCATGGGGTTCGCGCCCGCCGTCACGTTCTTGACGCCTTCGCGGTAGATGGCCTGTGCCAGCACGGTCGCCGTGGTCGTCCCGTCGCCGGCCGTGTCGTTGGTCTTGGTGGCCACCTCGCGCACCATCTGCGCGCCCATGTTCTCGTACTTGTCCTTGAGCTCGATCTCTTTAGCCACGGTCACGCCGTCTTTGGTGATAACGGGCGAGCCGTACTTTTTCGAGAGCACGACGTTGCGCCCGCGCGGTCCCAAGGTCACGCGCACCGCGTTCGCCAGCGTGTTCACGCCCTGAAGCATGGCGCTCCGAGCCTCTTCCCTGAACTTCAAATCTTTCGCTGCCACTTTGTGTTCTCCCTTTAAAATAGTGGTCAGTGGCCGGTGGTCAGTGGTCAGATGAAATCAGTTGTTAACTGACCACCGGCCACCGGCCACTGATCACTGCCTTACTCCGCTGCCCGTTTCGCTTCGTCCTGCGCGCGCCCGACCTGCACGCGCGCGGGGCGGAGCAGGCGGTCGCCCAGCTTGTAGCCGCGGCTGTATTCGGCCGTCACCTCGCCGTCGCGCTCCTCGTCCACAGGCGTGGTGTCAACCGCCTCGTGCAATTCCGGGTCGAAAGGCGAGCCGACGGAAGCGATAGGCTCAGCGCCAACGGCCGCGAGCGCCGTCTCGAAATTACTGAAGGTGCCGCGGACGCCGTTGAGCAGGGACTCCAGGCCCCCACCCTGTTCGGCCGCTTCGATGGCGCGCTGTAGATTGTCCAGAACGGGCAGGAGCGCGGTCACGAATTCAGCCTTCTCGCGCCGCGCGCGCTCGTCCGCCGCGCGGTTCAGTCGCTGCCGGGTCTCGTCCGTCTCACGCTGCAAGGTAGAGCGCAATTGCTCGAAACGTGACTGCACGTCCGCCACCTTCCGCTCGGCTTCCCGCGTGCGCGCCTCCAACTGCTCGACGTAAGTAGGCTTCAGACTCGGCGCGTCGTCCGCAGCCCCCTCACTCGTCGTCACCTCATCGTTTTCACGGTCGAGGCTGATGCGCCGCCGATCCGTCACACGTATATCTTCGTTCGGAGAGGACGCAGGCCCGGCGGCCTGTGCCTCTCCAGACACCTTGTTCTCCTGCATACGATGCCTTTTTCTCTCCCTGCGAAAAGATACCATAGTAGTGAATGGTGAATAGCAAATGGTAAATGGTCAAGCTAGTGACAGCTCAACTTCTATTCACCATTTACCATTGACCGTTTACGAAACCTTGATTTCCACCTTGCGTGCCTTCTGCTCCTGGCTGCGCTTGGGCAGGTGGACGCGGAGCACGCCGTCCTTGTACTCGGCCGTGATTGCCTTCTGATCGACAACGGCCGGCACGCCGAACTTTCTCAGGAATCGCCCGTGCGGGCGCTCGGTGCGTTGCTGGCCCTCGTCCTCTATGGTGCGAGTGCCACGAATCGAGAGCCTGTCGTTGTCCAGGCTGATTTCCAGCGCGTCGCGCTCGATGCCGGGCAGATCAACCGCAATGACGTACTCTTTAGCTGTCTGGTAAACGTCGGCGGACGGCATCCAGTCGGCGCGCTCAATCTCCTGCTCGCCCTCTTCGTCCACAGTGCCGCCGCGCCGCTCTGTGGTTGCCTCCTGAAAGAGACGATTCATACGATCCTGCAACGTCACCAAATCACGTATCGGGTCCCAATGTCGAGTCATAATTCCTCCAGAATGCCAGGAGCCAGAAGTCAGGAGTCAGAATGGATAAGGCGGCGAGCCGCTTTTACAGATTTTCTTTTCTCCTGACTCCTGGATTCTGACTTCTGACTCCTGCCGTTTCATGCCACCGCCGCGGCGGCTTCGGTTGTAAATGCCATCACGTCCCCGTCGGCTGAGACCTTCACGGTCTGCCCTGGCAAAATCTCGCCGCGCAGCAGCTTGACCGCGAGCGGGTTCTGAATCAGCGTCTGAATCGCACGCTTCAGGGGGCGCGCGCCGTACTGCGGGTCGTAGCCCTCGCGCGCCAGCAGCGCCCTGGCAGAGTCATCCAGCACGAGCGTTATCCCGCGCTCACCCAGCATCGAGCGCAGGCGCTCCAACTGGACGTCGATGATTTCGACGATCTGCTCGCGCGACAGTTGATGGAAGATGACTATATCGTCGATGCGATTCAGGAACTCCGGCTTGAAGTTCTGACGAAGCTCCTGCGCCACGGCTTCGCGTACCTGCTTCTCGTCGCCCGCCGCCGCCTGTATCTCGCGCGAGCCGAGGTTCGAGGTCATAATCAAGACGGTGTTCTTGAAATGGACCGTTCTTCCTTTCGAATCCGTCAGCCGCCCGTCGTCCAGTATCTGCAAGAGGACGTTGAAAACGTCCGGGTGCGCCTTCTCAATCTCGTCAAAGAGGATGACGGCGTAGGGGCGTCGCCGCACCGCTTCGGTCAACTGCCCGCCTTCCTCAAATCCGATGTAACCGGGCGGCGCGCCGATCATCCGCGAGACCGCGTGCTTCTCCATGTACTCGGACATGTCGAGTCGCACCATCGCGCGCTCGTCATCAAAGAGAAACTCCGCGAGGGCACGCGCCGTCTCGGTCTTACCAACGCCCGTCGGGCCGAGGAAGATGAAGGAGCCGACGGGACGATTCGGGTCCTGTAGTCCGGCGCGGGCGCGGCGGACCGCGTTGGCGACGGCCGTCAGGGCCTCGTCCTGCCCGATGACCCTTTGCCTGAGGCGCTCTTCCATCGTGACCAGTTTCTGCATCTCGCCTTCGAGCATCTTAGAGACGGGCACGCCCGTCCACTTGGCTACGACTTCGGCCACGTCCTCTTCGTCAACCTCTTCCTTGAGCATCACGCCGTCGCTCTGTAGGTTAGCGAGCTTCTCCTGCTCCGCGGCGAGTTTGTGCTCAAGCTCGGGAATCTTGCCGTACTGTAATTCGGCCGCGCGCGCCAGGTCGCCGGCGTTGCGCGCCTGGTCGAGCTGTAGACGTAACTGCTCCAGCTCGTTCTTGGCCTCGCGCATGCGGTCAATCTCTTCCTTCTCGGATTGCCACTTGGCCTTCATCCCGGAAGACTTCTCCTTGAGGTCCGCGATGCGCTGCTCTATGTCCTTGAGGCGAGCCTTGGACTTCTCATCCTCCTCACGCCCGAGAGCCTGGCGCTCGATCTCTAGCTGGAGGATTTCGCGCTCAAGCTGGTCTATCTCCTGGGGCAGGGAATCAATCTCTATACGCAGGCGCGAAGCCGCCTCGTCAATCAAATCAATCGCCTTGTCCGGCAGGAAGCGGTCCGTGATGTAGCGGTTCGAGAGCGTCGCCGCCGAGACGATGGCGGAATCCTTAATCCGCACGCCGTGGTGCACCTCGTAGCGCTCTTTCAATCCACGTAGAATGGCAATCGTGTCTTCCACGCTCGGCTCGCCGACGTAGACCTGCTGGAAGCGGCGCTCAAGCGCGGCGTCCTTCTCAATATATTTCTTGTACTCGTTAAGCGTGGTCGCGCCGACGCAGCGCAGCTCGCCGCGTGCCAGCGCGGGCTTTAGCATGTTGGAAGCGTCAATCGCACCTTCGGCCGCGCCCGCGCCGACCAGGGTGTGCAGCTCGTCTATGAAGAGCACGATCTGTCCCTGCGCGTTCTCAATTTCCTTCAGGACGGCCTTCAGACGGTCCTCAAACTCGCCCCTGTATTTCGCGCCCGCGAGCATAGAGCCGAGGTCGAGTCCGACCAGCCGCTTGTTGCGCAGGGTTTCTGGCACATCGCCCGAGACAATTCTTTGCGCGAGCCCTTCAACGATGGCGGTCTTGCCGACGCCAGGCTCGCCTATCAACACGGGGTTGTTCTTCGTGCGGCGCGAGAGAACCTGTATGGTGCGGCGAATCTCGTCATCGCGGCCGATGACAGGGTCCAGCTTGCCCTGGCGTGCCAGGTCCGTCAGGTCTTTGGCGTACTTGGAGAGCGCCTGGTAGTTCTCCTCCGCGTTCTGGTCCGTGATGCGCGAGCCGCCGCGCGTCTGCTCTATGACTTTGAGCAGGTCGTCGTGGTTGACGCCGTGCTGGCGCAGAATCTTGCCCGCCTGCCCGTCCTTCTCGTCGGCGATGGCCAGCAGCAGATGCTCCGTAGAGATGTACTCGTCCTGCATCTCCTTGGCGCGCTTCTCGGCCGAGGTGAAGACCTGACTGAGGCGCGGGCTGAAATACTGCTGCCCACCCTGCACGCGAGGAAAGCGCGCGACCGCAGCCTGCACGTCATTGAGAACGACCTGCACGTTGGCGCCGAGTTTGCCGAGCACGGGGCGCACGATGCCCTCCGGCTGCTCCAGCATGCTGAAGAGCACGTGCTCTGGCTCGACCTGTTGGTTCTGATTGCGCTCGGCCACTTCGATGGCCGATTGAATGGCCTCCTGGCCGCGCAGCGTGAATTTATCTAAACGCATCTCTGAATCCGTCAACGGCGGCGGGTGACGAAGGAAGACATTCCTTGCGCGCACGCCCCGCCCGAGTTTGTCACTTAAGGTTTGCCCCTTACGTTATCACGAATCCGTAAGAGGGCGAGAGCGGAGCGGCCCGGAAGCGCGCGGCCTCCGAAAGCTCCACTCCGCTCTTTATACCCTGGACTCCGGAATTTATCGCCCGGAGGCCTTCATGGTCTTGTCTGTCTTCTCGCTCCTGGAGCTTTCCGCCTTGGCTTCGATGGTGCGGGGCGTCTTCGCCTCATTGCCTTCGCCTGCGATCTCTATGCGGCGCGCTTTGACCTCTTCGCGCTTCGGCAAGGTGACGCGCAGGACCCCGTTGCGGTACTCGGCCGAGATGCCCTCGCCGGAAACAGTGGGGGGCAGCGTGAACGAGCGCGTGAAGGAGCCGTAAGAGCGCTCGACGCGGTGATAATTGTCCGACTCGTCACTCTTCTCGAAGCGACGCTCGCCGCGCAGCGTGATCACGTTGTTCTCGAACGAGAGATCGAAATCCTCGCGATTCATGCCGGGGAGCTCTGCCTCTATGACGATCTGATCCTTGTTCTCGTAGATGTCCACATTGGGGTTCCAGGCCCCGCGAGCGATACCCTCATCGCCGAAAACGCGGGACAAGTTGGTAGAGAACAGGCGATTAACTTCATCCTGAAGACTGCGCAGGTCGCGGAACGGGTCGTAACGAACGATGCCCATGATGAACTTCTCCTTTCCTTCTGGCTTTAACTCTTTATTTAAGCAATTCCAGCCAAAACTCTGGGATATTCTGAAATGTTCGGCTGGTGAGCACGGAGGGATAATAAATCTTGAGTCCCCCCTTGTCAAGTCTTGAGGCGAAAAATTTCAGAGGGCTCCGAGAGGTTCCCGGCGGTGGCCGGCTGCGATAGGTTAAGTGGAAAAATAGTTGAAGTTAAGCGGCGGGGGCTGGCTTCCGACGGGGCGGTTCAGTCGAAGCCGAAGAAGCGTTTGATGGCGGCCATGATGCCCTCGGACTCCACTTTACCGTTCCCAGAGTCTTCGGGTTTGGCCGTCAGGCCGACGCGGCGCTCGGCTATGATATGGCTGAGCGAGTCCACCAGGTCCGGGTTGGTCTCAAAGAGGTGTTTCATGGCCTGGTGGCCTATCTCCAAGACTTCAGTCTCCTCCAGGGCGACGACGTTGGCTGCGCGCGGCTCTCCTGTAAAGAGCGCCATCTCGCCGAAGAAATCCCCGTCCTTGAGCACGGCGACCGTGCGCGGCTTGCCGTTATCAGAAATCTGCACGCTGACGCGCCCCTGATGCACCACGAACATGCTGGAGCCTTCGTCACCGGCGCGGATGACGATCTCGCCGGGCGCGAAGACGTGGCTGACGGAGGCCCCGGCCAGCCGAGCGGTCTCCTCCTGCGAGAGGGGCGCGAAGATGTCCACGGCCGAGAGCCGCTCGATAAAGCCGCTGCCGTCGGCCTGCGCCGCGTCCGCCTTCGTCTTCCGCTCGACGTGCAGGGTCCTGGTGGGGAAGGCGAAGTTGATTCCGGCGCGGCGGAAGGCGTACCAGATTCTCTGGCGCACCAGCGCGTCCGTGTCATTGTGTTTAGCGTAATCGGTCAGCCAGTATTTGACCTCCCAGTCAACGCCGCTCTCGGCCAGGCTCCGTATGCGGACGATGGGCGTGATTTTAGGCGAGACGTTGTCAGCCTCGCGCACGGCTTCGCGGACGATGTGAATGGTCTTGGCGGGCGAGTCCGTGTAGAGCGTGTTAAAGAAGACTATGCGCGCGTTCAAATTGTCGCGCGGGCAGACCTCTATGGACTCTTTAGAGACGCTGGAGTGGCTGGTCAGGACTATGTGATTGGTGAAGGTTCTGATCTTGACTGCGCGCCAGGTGATGCTCTCGACCACGCCTGTCTTCTGGCCGACGGTGACGACGTCGCCCACCTGGAAAGGCTTATCGGCGTGGAGCGAAATGCCCGCGAAGAAATTCCCGAGCGTGTCCTGCAACGCCAGACCGATGATGGCACCCAGCACGGCCGAGGTCGTAAAGAGCGCGCCGAGGCCGACGGTAGGGTAAAGGTACTTGAAGATGATGACGAAGGCCGCGATGTAGCCGATGACCGAGAAGATATTGCGGATGAGGATAGGTGCTTCGTAGCCTTTGCGCAGGCGAAAGAAGACGCCAAAGATGAAGGCCGCCAGGGCGCGGACGATCATCACGGCCAGCACCATCCAGAGCACCAGCCGGACGATCTTCATGACCATCACGAAGGATTCCCTGGCCTGCGCCTCGGCCTGCGGCGAAGCATAGGTCCCGTGCAGGAAGCTCGATTCGAGCGAAGGCTCGAAGACGTGCAGGAGGTAGATGGCCAGGACGACCAACGCCGTCACGAAGAGGAAGAAGAAGACTTGATTTTTGGAACGGGGACGAATCACGGCGACGGTCGGTTCCTCTGAAACCTAATCAGGCAAGCCCGAGTGCTTGGCCCTTCTTTTTACCACTATTGGGCGGAAAACGTAAGAGCAGTGGTCAGTGGTCAGTGGTCAGTTAAAAGAAAGACGATGAGCAGCGTCATAGTTTCTGTTTTTCACTGACCACTGACCACTGACCACTACTTGAATATTCCGGGGAAGAATTTCGTCACGATGAAGAGGAGCGAGAGGGCGGAGACCGTGATGGTCGTCAGCCAGGCGGCGACGTTGTAGATGGGGCCGTTCGTGTACTCGCCCATCACTTCCTTGTCGTTGACGAGGCGCAGGATGGCTATGAGCAGGACGGGCAGGAGCAGCCCGTTGATGACCTGCATGTTGAGCAGTGCGTCAATCAGCGGGAGCCCAGGGACCATCGCCACGACCGCGCCGACGACCACCAGCGAGGTGAAGATGCCAATGAAGATCGGTGCCTCACGGAAGCTGCGCGAGACGCCCTTCTCGAAGCCGAGCGCCTCGCTGATGGAGTAGGCCGTCGCCAGCGGCAGGACGCCCGCCGCCAGCATGGACGCGCCGAACAATCCGATGGCAAAGAGCATTCCGGCGTAAGGGCCTGCGAGCGGCTCAAGCGCGCGCGCGGCGTCCGCGGCGGTCTCTATGTGCTGCGGCGGCGTGCTGGTGTGCAGCGTCGCGGCCGTCGAGATGATGATGAAGAAGACTATGAGCATGGCGAACGTGGTTCCCGTCCACACGTCCGCGCGCGTCAACTTGTAATCTTCCGGCGTCACGCCTTTCTCGACCACAGACGATTGCACGAAGACCTGCATGTAGGGCGAGATGGTCGTCCCGACGATGGCGACGAAAGTGAAGAGGAAGGCCGGGGTGAAGTCGAAGCGCGGGCTGACGACGGCGCGCGCGACGTCTCCCCAGACTGGCTTGGCCATAAACGCAGAGATGATGTAGCCCAGGAAGACGAGCGACATGACCAGAAAGACCCGCTCGACGCGCCTGTATGAGCCTTTGACGACCAGCCACCAGACGGAGAAGGCCGCCAGCGGGACCGAAACGTAGCGTGGAATGTTGAAAAGCTCGCTGGCCGCGGCGATGCCCAGAAACTCAGAGACGGTGACGCCGCCGTTGGCGATGAGGAGCGCGAGCATGACGAGCACCATCCAGCGCACGCCGAACCGCTCGCGGATGAGGTCGGCGAGCCCCTTGCCCGTGACCGCGCCCATGCGCGCGCACATCTCCTGCACGATTCCCAAACTGATTGTGATGGGGATTAGAACCCAGAGGAGGCGATAGCCTTGGTCCGCGCCGACCGAAGCGTAGGTCGCTATGCCGCCAGCGTCATTACCGGCGTTGGCCGCGATCACGCCCGGACCTAAAATCGCCAGGTACGCGAAGAGCCCCTGTCGCCTGGCCAGAGTTCGCCGCACACCACGGGCTCCGCGCCGCAGCAAGCGACGCCCGGCAGCACCGACGGCTGTGTAAGCGGCCATGATTTGGGGGTTCTCCGTCTTTCATCGAATACAGAAGTCAATTACAGAGGCTTGAAACAAACTTTCCACGCTTCGCTCAGCCCCTTTTAATGCTTGAGACCATCAGCAGAACACTCGTCCGGTGGTGGCCCGTGTGAGCGTGAAAGAGCTTGCCGCTCACCACCACGTGAATTCTCCTTCCGGTCATCCTCTGAATCTCGGCGTACTGCCCCTCGTCCAGAACCAGTTGCACATCCGTGACGTTCCGCTCGGGCTCGTTGACGTCGTCCGTGTTCCCGGTCACGCAGACGGGACTGTCAAGATGCAGTATCCGGAAAGTCTCCGGGCGATCCCCTTTGC
Source organism: Pyrinomonadaceae bacterium (assembly GCA_035275605.1). Taxonomy (GTDB): domain Bacteria; phylum Acidobacteriota; class Blastocatellia; order Pyrinomonadales; family Pyrinomonadaceae; genus QHXM01. The sequence continues at coordinate 1,927 of DATEMM010000350.1, read as the reverse complement.
GCACGCTCTCGTAGTTGGGCGGCCCCGGAAAAGTCTTCTTCAAAAGTGTCCCAGTCAAGCGCTCTACCGCCGGGTCATACGAGAGACATTGCTGCGCGGAGCCGCGGCCCGAGACGCAGAGAACGAGCAGCAAGAGCGCGAATAATTGCGCGCGTGTTTTCGACATTATTTTTAAAGCCTCGCTTTAAGGGGACGGATATTAACATATCCCGCGCGAAACATGGATTCCTTATCTACCCGAACAGGCGCGGCAGGCGTTGCCGCCAGTTCTTCGGCAGCAGCATCTCGATCGCATCGTCCACGGTGATGATGCCGAGGATGTCGCCCGCCTCGTCGATAACAGGGAGGGCGAGCAGGTTGTACTCGGCGATCTTCTCGGCCACGTCGCGCGCCGAATCGTCCGCCGCCGCCGTCTGAAAATCGTCGCGCATGACATCTTCGAGCGGCACGTCCGGGTCGGCCAGAATCAGGCTGCGAAGCGCGATGACTCCGCAGAGCTTCCAGGATGCCTCCTCCTCGACGACGTAAAGGTAGTAGATCATGTTCGGCGTCTGGGCCATGTCGCGCAGGCGCGCCAGCGCCTCGCCTACCGTCAGATTTCGCGGGAGCGTGACGAACTCCGTGGTCATCAGCCCGCCCGCCGTGTCGTCCTCATAGGGCAGCAACTCCGCCACGTCCGCCTGCTCCTCGCCTTCCATACGGTTGAGCAGGTCTTCGGCCTTCTCTTCGGGCAAATCGCCGAGGACGTCCGCGGCCTCGTCCGGCGACATCCACTCCAGGATGTCCGCGGCGCGCTCCTCGTCCATCTCGCTGATGATGCGCGCCTGGTCTTCCGCGGACATCTCTTCCAGGGTCTCGGCCGCCGTCTCGTCGTCCAGGGACTCCACGATCTCGGAGCCGTGGTGATAGGAGAGTGCTTCGGCGAGGCGCGCGATCTCGACCGGGTGCAGGCGCGACAGCTTGTCGCTAGAAGATTTCAACTGCACGCCGCCGACGTCCGTGGCCAGGTAGCCTACGTCGGCCCAGTCGATCACCTCTACGGCACGGCCCGAACCGACGAAGCCCGCCGGCATCAGTCGCCGCCAGAGGCCCTGTAGGCTGACGTCCGCGCCCATGACGCGAAACTCGCTCCCGGCCTCTATGAGCTGCACGTCGTTGACGCGCACGACTCGCTTGCCGTCAACGTCAATCAACTGCTTGTCTAGCACGTCGCGCGCGAGGAGGACTTCGCCCTCGCGCCGCTGGAACGGGCGCAGGTCAAGGATATCGGAGTTGAGGCGCGCGCCCTGCTCGTTGAATTCAGCTATGCGCCAGCGCGGGAGAAAGAAATCGCGCCGCCGGTAACGCGCGACGAACCCGGCCACGGGCGGGTGGTCTTCCGCGCCGAGGCGCACGATGACGTCCTTGATGCGCGCCACGCGCTCGCCGTCGTGGTCGCGTATGGGGCGGTTCAAGACTTGCGAGAGATAGAGCATTTTTTAAGGATTCGCGCTCCTCCGTTTAAGCGTTGCGGGCATGATAACACGATGATTAGCGGAGAGAAGGCAGGCGAGTTGCTGAGTAGGCGTGAGTTCTTGACTCGTATTAACAGGGAGGCGTATAAGCAACCTCGAAGGGCTCCTCTGCCGAGCGCCAGGCGCTGCCCCTTAGTCTTGAGCCTCTAATCTTCAAGCCTAATTCCGAAGGGGAAAATCTCATGAATCCTCAAAAGACACGGGCCGCTCTCAGGAAGAGGTTGTTCCTCTTCTTGCTCATCTTTCTGGCTGCGGTGCTCATCCTGAAAGTCATCAACACGCCAAGCAGGGCTCAAGCAACAGAAGAGAGAGAGCTTGAAGATAAGATACCGAAGCATCTGCCAATCAAAGTCAAAATCAAGGAGGAGAAAGAGAGAGCCGTCAAGGACATGAAGAATGAGAAGTGGCTGCGT
>DATEMM010000349.1:0-2362 GCA_035275605.1 Pyrinomonadaceae bacterium | reverse complement strand
TTGAGCCAGACCTCCTGCGTCAGGTCTTCGGCGTCGGCCCGCTCGCGCGTGTAATAGAGCGCCAGCGTGTAGACGCGCCGCTCGAACCGCTGTGCCAGCGTCGCGAACGCCTGCGCGTCGCCTGCCAGGGCCTCTTCAATCAACTCATTTTCGCTGGGATTCAAACGAGGTTTACCCTTCGGATGAGTTTCGGTCAGGTCAGTGCTATAGACACGGGCGGCGGGTATTTGGTTGGCGCGCGGTGAGAAATATTATCAGCCAGAGACCGCTTCTCCTCTGCCTCGGTCTTGAAACGCAACCGCTTTGCGTCTATGCTCGGCAGACAAGTCATACCATTTTCAAATATTGACGGTCAAAGACAGCATGGCAACCAAACGTAACCTGCTGGCGGTGATTCTGGGCGGCGGCGCAGGCTCGCGCCTCTTCCCGCTGACGCAGCAGAGGTCAAAGCCCGCCGTCCCGCTCGGCGGTAAGTACAGGCTCGTGGACATCCCCATCTCGAACTGCATCAACTCGGACGTCATTAAAATCTTCGTCCTGACGCAGTACAACTCCGCTTCCCTGAACCGCCACATCGCGCGCACCTACCGCTTCTCGCAGTTCTCCGACGGCTTCGTCGAGATACTGGCCGCGGAGCAGACGCCCGACAGCCCGCAATGGTTCCAGGGAACGGCCGACGCCGTCCGACAGGTCCTGCCGCACATTCGCGGCTGGGGCATAGACACGCTCCTGATTCTCTCGGGCGACCATCTCTACAGTATGGACTATCGCCGCTTCCTGGCACGCCACTTCGAGGCGGACGCGGACGTGACCGTCTCCGTCATCCCTTGCTCGCCCAAAGAGGCGGAAGAGTTCGGACTGCTCAAGACGGATGCGAGCGGCCGCATAGTAGAGTTCAAGGAGAAGCCGAAGGGCGAGGCGCTCGAAGAGATGCGCGTGGACACGACCAGCCTGGGCTTGAGCGCGGAGGAGGCGAGCGCCCGTCCCTTCCTGGCCTCGATGGGCATCTATGTCTTCAAGTATGACCTGCTTGAAGAACTGCTGGCACACGACGCAAAGGCCTTCGACTTCGGGCGCAACATCATCCCCGCGGCCATCAACTCCAGGAACGTTCAGGCCTTCATGTTCGACGGCTACTGGGAGGACATAGGGACCATCAGCGCCTTCTACGAAGCCAACATTGACCTGACGTCGCCGATGCCGAAATTCAATCTCTTCAACGCGGATGCTCCCATCTTCACGCGCTCCCGCTACCTTCCGCCGTCGAAGGTGCACAACTGCGAGGTGCGCAACTCCATCATCAGCGAGGGCTGCATCCTCAACGGCGCGAGCGTGCTCCGTTCCATCGTAGGCTTGCGCAGCCGCATAGAAGCGGGCGCGCGCATAGAGGGCTCGATCCTGATGGGCTCGGACTATTACCAGAGCATAGAGGACATGCGCGCAGACATCGCGGCTGGCATCCCGCGCATAGGCATCGGCGAGAACACGGTCATCAGGCGCGCCATCGTGGACAAGAACACGCGCATAGGCTCGGACGTCCGCCTCGTCAACGAGAGCGGCGTCGAGAACGCGGACGGCGACGGCAGCAACTACTTCATACGCGACCGCATCATCATCGTCCCCAAAAACGCGATTATCCCGAGCGGAACGGTCGTGTGAAAGTAAGTAGCTCCCGGAACGGTTCTCAAACGGATGTACTGAGAATTAAAGCGCAAGCCTTTGCCGGGAGCGCAGGTGCAAATTGATTTAACGCGAAGCCCCCGCCGTGCCGTGGAGCAGAGCGGGGGCTTCGAGTCAATTAAAAGAGGTGTCGAACTGATTACTCTCTGGAGCGCGTGGTCGCGTCGCTCACCAGCGGGCTCTTCCTGAGCACGGGCTTTGATTGCTGCGTGTTGCCTTGCGCCGTCGTGTCGCCGGAAGTGGAGCCCGCAATGTAGCTGTCGCGTGCGCGGACGATGAGGTCCGGGCGCATCACGCGGACCTTGATCTGGCGGCGCGTGCCGGCCTGCGCCGTCGTCTTCGGGTAATAGCCCAGACTGTACTGGCGGCGCAGCTCTTCGGCTATCATCGCGAACGACTGCGAGAGGTCGCGCGTAGTATCCGCGCGGTAGAGCCTCGCGCCGGTCTTGTAGGCCAGGTCGTGCAGGTAGGCGTCGGCGCGCCTGTAGTCTTCAGCATTTCCGCTGCCGCCGCCGCCAAAGATGACCGGGCCGCGTCTCCCGCCTCCACCGCCGCCACGTCGGCCGCCTCCCAGAACCCCGCCGAGAATGTCACCCAGGATGTCCGTGGACGAGCGCGGCCAGCGCCTCTGCGAAGGCCACTGCGACCCGCCTCCTCCGCCACCACCGCCGCCGTTGTTCAC
>DATEMM010000348.1:0-2979 GCA_035275605.1 Pyrinomonadaceae bacterium | reverse complement strand
GGACATTCTCAGGCAGTTTTTGATTGAGGCCGTTACGGTCACGGCCGTCGGCGGGGCGATTGGAGTGCTGACGGGCTTTGGCCTCGCTTATTTGATTTCGATGCTGATGGGCTTTCCGCTCCTGATGAGCATCGGCTCGGCCGCGCTGGGCGTCGGCGTCTCCTCGATCGTCGGCATCATCAGCGGGCTGTGGCCAGCCTGGCGCGCCGCCCGCCTGCACCCGATAGACGCGCTCCGGGCGGAGTAGTGGTCAGTGGCCGGTGGCCAGTGGCCAGTGGTCAGTGGTCAGTGACCAGCGATTGAGTGTTAATCAGATGCCGCGTAGCGGCAGGGTGAATTTAGCCCGGCCTTTTAAGGCCGGGGGAAATGGCGAGAATCAAACGGCGTCGCGTCAGCGACGCTTGAATGAAAAGGTCGCATTGATTCATGCGTCGCTGACGCGACGCGTCCGGTTTATCGTTACGCTTCCTGGCCTTGAAAGGCCGGGCTAAATTCAGACGGCCGCTAGCGCGGCACATAACTATCACTCAATGACTGACCACTGACCACCGGCCACTGACCACTGCTTTATGACCTTTGATGACGTTAAAGAATCGGCGAAGATAGCGCTCGCGACGTTGCGGGCCAATAAGCTGCGCTCCGCGCTGACCATCTTGGGCGTCAGCGTCGGCGTCATCACGATCATCTTCATGGTCTCGATCATTCAGGGCCTCAACCGCGCCTTCGCCCAGCAGATCGAATCCCTCGGGTCGAACACCATCTTCGTCTCGAAGTTCGACCCGAGCTTCGGGCGCATGCCGCGCGCCGAAGAGCTACACCGCAAGGACCTGACGATGGAGGACGTCGAGGCCCTGCGCCGCGAAGCGCCCTCGCTCGCTGGCGTCTCGCCCATCATGCGCCTGATCGCGGTCACGATGCGCTACGCGGACAGGCAAACGGACACGCCCGTCCTGCTCGGCGTCACGCCCTACTACGAGTTCGTACACTCGCAGTACGTCGGGCGCGGGCGCTGGATCAGCGACGGCGACATGACGGCCCGCGCCAACATCTGCATCCTGGGCGTGGACGTCGCGCGTGCCCTCTTCCCTTTCGAGGAGCCGCTCGACAAAGAGGTCAAGATTAACGGCAACACCTACCGTGTGGTCGGCATCATGGAGCCTCTGGGCAACTTCTTCGGCCAGTCGCGCGACAACTCCGTCTTCATCCCCTTCACGACCTACGAGAAGTACTATCCGGACATCCCCGCGCCCGAATCCGTCTTCTTCGTCATCGTCCGCCCGCTCTCTCGCGCCTACGTCAAAGCCGCCATAGACGAGATGCGCGACATCCTGCGCAGGCGGCGGCGCGTTCCCGTGGGCGCGCCAGACAACTTCGGCATCTCTTCGCAGGACTCGCTCCTGGACATCTACAACCAGTTGACGGGCGCAACCGCGCTGGTGCTGACGGCCGTCTCCTTCGTCGCGTTGATGATCGGCGGCATCGGCGTGATGAATATCATGCTCGTCTCCGTCACGGAAAGGACGAAGGAGATAGGGATTCGCAAGGCCGTCGGCGCGACGCGCGGCAACATTCTTTCGCAGTTTTTAATCGAGGCGGTCTTCCTGACGGCCATCGGCGGCATCGCCGGGCTCGCCGTCGGCGAGATTTTCAGCGTCCTGATGAACCTCTACTCGCCGCTCCCCGCATACGTCCCCCTCTGGGCCATCGCCGTCGGACTCTTCGTCTCGGCGGCCGTCGGGATCATCTTCGGACTCTGGCCCGCTTGGAAGGCCGCGCGCCTGGACCCGATTGAAGCCCTCAGATATGAATGAGTTTTGCTCAGCCTGTTGACTGCTGTAGTATTGCAACCATCCCCCGCAAAAGGGACGTATTAACGCACAGTGAAATTCATCGAGACCTTAAAGCTCGCGCTCTCGGCCATCTGGGCGCACAAGCTCCGCTCGGCCCTGACCCTGCTCGGGATGATTATCGGCGTGACGGCCGTGGTCGTCGTCGTCTCCGTCATCCAGGGCTTCAACGCCTACTTTGACGAGAAGGTGGCGGGCATCGGCTCGCAGTCCTTCAGCATTCGTCGTTTTAGCTTCGAGGATTTCAAGGACGTGGACACGGTCGCCGCCGCGCAGCGCCGGAACAAGAGCCTGACGCTCGATGAATTCGAGTACCTGCGGGCGCGCACGCAACTGATTGACAAGCTCGGAGCGCGCGCCAACCAGACGCGTTCGCAGGTCAAGCGCGGCGCGGAGATTCTGGAAGACGTGTCGGTCGATGGCGCGACGGCCAACATGGCAGAGATCGACAACCTGGACATCGCCGACGGGCGGTTCTTCACCGACTCGGAGAACGATGCGCAGATGCGCGTGGCCTACGTCGGCGCGGACATCGCCACCAAGCTCTTCCCATCCGGGAACGCGGTCGGCGGCGAGATCATCATCGCGGGCCTGCCTTACCGCATCGTCGGGGTGCAGACTGCCAAGGGGACAGTCTTCGGCGTCCCACAGGACAGCTTCATCACGGTCCCCTTGAAGACCTACGCTAGCAACTTCGGCACTCTGATTAACCAGCGCGGTCTCTACTTCGTCGCCACCGCCAAATCGAACGAGATGTTTCAGGACGCGGTCGAAGAGGCGCGCTTTCTGATGCGCGCGCGCCGCCATCTCAGCGGGAAGGAGAAGGACAATTTCGGCATCCTGACGCCGGACGCCATCACAGGCATACGCGACCGCGTGCTCGGGACGGTTTCGATTGTGGCGATTGCCGTGCCCGCGATTGCGCTGGTCGTCGGCGGAATCGTGATTATGAATATCATGCTGGTCTCCGTGACGGAGCGGACAAAAGAGATTGGGATTCGCAAGTCTCTGGGCGCGCGCCGCGCGGACATTCTCAAACAGTTCATGGTCGAGGCCGTCACGCTCTCGGCCATCGGCGGGGCCATCGGCGTCCTGCTCGCGTGGCTGGTGGGCCGCATCATCACGGCCGTCT
>DATEMM010000347.1:0-13312 GCA_035275605.1 Pyrinomonadaceae bacterium | reverse complement strand
CCTGGATGAATTGTTAGGGCATTACCTTAGCCCCTATTGCATGAAGCATTCAAGTTGGAAGTCACGGAATGACAAGCCGGAAGTAATGGAATGACGGGAGAGCTGTAATGCGATGCACCCTCCAATGTCCCCCCCTTCGGGGTCAAAACAAATCCTTGTCATTACCGACCTTTGATCATTCACCACTGTGAATCGAATTTCGCTTGCGGTCTGTGCTAGACTGTTAAGTCCTGCCCAGGTAGCACCTCTTTGAGACAAAGGGTTCGTCTCAAAACTTCGGCTTTCAGCGGGCGCGAGATTTATCAGCACTGGCGTTTAGTCAAAGTCCCCTATGAAGTATTGTCCTACTTGTAACGCGAAATATGACGATGGCGTGAGTTTTTGCGCAAACGACGGCGAGGTCCTTGAGGACGACGCCACCGCCATCGTCAATTCCACCCTCGACGGCCAGTACCACATCGAATCCATGCTCGGCAAAGGCGGGATGGGAGCGGTCTACCGCGCGCGCCACATTCTGCTTGGCGACAAGGTCGCGATCAAAGTCCTGCCGCCGCAGATGCGCAACAACGCCGAGTGGCTGCGCCGCTTCCGCCGCGAGGGTCAGGCCGCGCGCCGCTTCCGCCACCCGAACGCCGTCACCGTCTACGATCTGAGAACCACCAGCGACGGTCTCATCTACATGGTGATGGAGTTCGTAGAGGGCCACACGCTCGACGTGGAGTTGAAAAGAAGCGGCCGCCTCTCCCCGCTGCATGCCTTCACCATCCTTGAACCCATCATGAGCGTGCTCAACGCTGCGCACGCGATGGGCGTTGTCCACCGCGACCTCAAACCGGAAAACATCATGCTCGGGAAGCCGGGCGATGACGGTCTTCCCGTCACCAAGCTGCTCGATCTAGGCATCGCCAAGATGAAGGAGATAGCGGGCGGGGAGGCGAGCGGCACAACCGCCCTGACGATTGCCGGGCAGGTGCTGGGCACTCCCTTCTACATGTCGCCGGAGCAGTGGGGCGAAGTTCCGGACGACGGCAACGTGGAGATTGACGGGCGCGCAGACATTTACAGCCTCGGCGTGGTCATCTACGAGCTGGTCGCGGGACGCAGGCCCTTCATCGGGCTGACCCTTCAGGAATTGAGGCGCGAACACGTCACAGTCACGCCGCGCTCGCTGCACGAGGTGGCACAGGACGTACCCGAAGCTTTCAGCCACGCCGTTGCGCGCGCGATGTCGAAAGACCGCAGCCAGCGACAGGCAACCGCCGGAGAACTCGCCGCAGAGCTGCGCTCGGCGCTCGGCCTGCCTGCGCTCGCAGGCTCTTCCCCGAGCCTCAACCTGGCCAGCGGCACACAAAATTCCGCCCCTGCCGCTCACACAAGTGTTGGCACAGGCGGCGCGGGCCAGGGAACGAACGAGAATGCGGAGGCGCGCGGGACCAGCGCCGACATCATCAGTCCGACCATCCTGACGGTCGATTCACAACCGCCGCCGCAGGAGGGCGCATCGCACAGGCTCGCGCCGACTTCGCTCGCGCAGCCGATGCCGCCTGCGCCACCTACGCCCTCGCACCAGCCTGCGTCCGAGCAGAGCTACGCGCACGTACCGCTGACGCCGACGATTGCCACCACGCCTTCGGCCTCTTCCTACGGCGCGCAGCAGTCGGGGTACGCCCCCGCAGCGCAAACCCCGCGCGGCTCGTCCAAGACTCCGCTCATCATAGCGATTGTCGCCGTCCTTCTCCTCGGGGGAGGTGTGGGCGCTTGGTTCCTGCTCGGCAATCGCGGCGACACGAAGACGGAGGCGAACGGCAATAACTCGAACGCTGGCACAAACTCGAACTCGGGTAACGTGAACACGGGCGTGGGTGGCACGACTGCCAACTTCGAGGAGCGTTTGACCTACTGGCTGGAGGTGGCCGAGGCGGGCCCGAACGGCGATTCGGCGCGCGTCGCCCCGGTCGTCGCCTTCAAATCGGGCCAGTCCTTCAAGTTCCATTTCACGGCGAGCCAGGACGGCTATCTCTACGTTATAGGCCCCGGCGAGGACTTTAAGCCGACGACCTTCCTGACCGCGGAGCCGCACGAGGATTCCGGCCTGGAGAGCAACGAGGTCGAGCGCGGGACGGAATTCTCCTTCCCCGAAGACGAAGAGGACGCCGAGCACTGGATTACGCTCGACAAAAAGGCCGGGACGGAGACCTACACCGTCATCTTTTCCCCTGCGAAATTGACCTCTCCGGCCTTTCTAAACAAGGAAGCCGGGAGCGAGCTGACGGCCGCGGAGCAGAAGGAGCTTGAGGATTTCAAGGCAAAATATAAAGCAAATGCGCCCAAAACGGACGTCATCAACGGCGGTGGAACCGAACCCCTCGTTTCTGTTAAAGCGCCGCAGGCCGCCTCGGGCGAGCCCTTGATCTTCGACGTCCGCATAGAGCACAAGTAGGGTTTTGATCCTAAATCGAGGGGCCTTTCGCGTTACTATTTGAATGACCGAAAAAGTTTATCGAACGGCCGGCAGACCAGCTACCAGCCAAACCCCCGGCCACTTTTCATTAGGAGTAATCATGCGTCTTAAGATTCTTTTCACAGTCCTGGCCCTAGCGCTCCTTGGCGTCACGTCCGTGGTCGCGCGCGCGCAGGATGAAGAAGAGGCCGTGCGCGGCTCGTTCCTGACGACCCGCGTGAACAGTTCGACCAATTCCGGCAGCTCCGCGAGCGCCGCCATCAGCGCCAGCGCCAACCAGGCCGCCGGCAAATCCACCGGCAAGAAGCCCACGAGCGGCAAGACGACCCGGAAGCCGACCAGCACGAAGTCCAGCACGAATGTGAGCGCCAGCGGCAAAGTCTCTACCGGAAAGACTGGCACAACCGTTAAGGCGAATGCCGCCGTGGACACCTACTCGCCGGCCTCAATCGGCCTGGGCTACACGCTCTACATGCGCAACGAAGACGGCAGCGCCATGCGCGTTGACCCGTCCAGGGAATTTCGCGCGGGCGACCGCATACGCCTCTCGCTCGAAACGAACACGGACGGCTACCTCTACATCTTTCACACGGAGAACGATGGGACGCCGCAGATGCTCTACCCGGACGTGCGACTAGAGCGCGGCGCGAACCGGATAGAGGCGCACGTGCCCTACGAGATTCCCTGGAACGAGCCGGGCGTCGAGAACTGGTTCAAGTTTGACCAGAACCCCGCGAACGAGCGCCTCTACGTGGTCGTCTCGCGCGAGCCGCTGCCGGGCGTTCCGACGAGCGATGCGCTGGTCGGCTATTGCGGTCAGAACCGCTGCCCTTGGCAGCCGCCCGTGGGTGTGTGGGCGCAGTTGAAGGCGAACGGGCAGGCGAAGGTCGGCGTGGTCAAGAGCAAAGCTTATGGCCAGCGACAGACGCAGACCGAACAGGTCGCCGTCACGCGCGGGCTCGGCCTAGACCAGAGCGCGCCCGAGCCCTCAGTTATACGCATGAACGCCTCGTCCAACCTGCCCGTTCTCGTCACGGCGGTGGATTTAATTCACAGATAAAGCGGTGCTGGAATCCAGGAGCCAGAATTCAGAATATAAGGCGGGGAACCATTCGTTTGATTTTCTTTCATTCTGGATTCTGACTCCTGAATTCTGACTCCTGCACTTAACGGAGCCCTCAATGAAGCCGAAATCAAAATCCCTTGCTTACGTTCTTTCTCTCTCTCTCATCTCGACAATCATTCCCGGCAGTTCTTTTGCCCTGACGGCGAGGGCCGGAAGCTCCGCGCCGGGCGCGGCCGCTGAGCCTGCGCAGCAACCGGGCGCGGCCGAATCGCTCAAGCAGGGTCGTGCGCTTCTCAAGCGCGGGAAGGCGGACCTGGCGCTGGCGCGGCTCCAGAACGCGCTCAACCTTTTCAAGCAGGCTGGGAGCCCCAAGGGCGTGGCCGCTGCGAACGACGCGCTCGGCGACCTCTATCTCAGGCAGGGCCAGTACGCCGTCGCCGTGAAGTACTACCAGGACGCGCACGATGCCTTCGGCCAGGCCGCCGGCAGTCAAAGCGGCGTCGAAACAGTCCTGGGTATGCCAGACAACGAGTACAACGCCAAGCTGATGCTCGCCAAGGTCGGCGAGGCCAACTACCGCGCGGGCAAAGTCTCGGAAGCGTCGGCCGCTTACAGCCAGATGCAGGTCGTCAAGCCTGACCCGTCGAAGCTGACGGGCGGTGTCGTCCCGAAGAAGCCAAGCGTCGGCAGCCTCCTCGGCGGCGGGGGCCTGGGCGGACTTCGCCCCAGCGTGCCCTCCGGCGGGGCCGACACGGCGATTGCCGCCGCGGGCGCGATCAAAGGGGCGATTGAGCTTTATCGCCAGAGCATTCTCTACTCGACGCACGAGATTGGGGTCGGGCGCATAGACTATTACAACGGCAACTATGACGGCTCGCGCACGCACTTCGAGGCGGCGCTCTCCACCGCCGGGATGCCCATCATCGGCAAGTTCGGCCAGTCGCGCCGCGTGCGCGCCGCCGCTCGAACCAGCCTCGGCGACATAGCGCTCCAGCAGAACCGCCCGAAGGACGCCGTCAAGTTTTATACTGAGGCCGTCAAGGGCGCGCGCGAGGACAAGCGTCTCGATCTGATGTGGCCGGCCCAGCGTGGACTGGGCAAGGCGCGCTGGATGCAGGCCGCGCTGGACAAGGACCCGAAGAAATCCCTGAAGGGAAGAGAAGAGGCCGTCGCTTCATATAGAGAAGCTCTGGCCACCATCGAGACCATCCGTCAGGGGAGTTTGCGCGCAGACGAATCGCGCACGACCTTCCTGGCGACGACGAAAGATGTTTACGACGAGACGTCGAACAACCTGGCCGAGATGGCGCTCATCGTCGCGCCCACACCCGGCGCTCCGCTCGAAGGCCAGGCTCTGACATACGCTGCCGAAGCGTTCAAAGTCGTGGAGCAGGGGCGCGCACGCTCGCTCCTGGACATGCTCGGCGAATCGGGCGCGGACATCACTGCGGGCGTACCCCCGGAGCTACTCAAGCGCAAGCAGGACAATCTTGACCGCCAGCAGGAGATCGCGCAGCAGTTGACGGGCGTGGCTGTCGCAGAAGGCGAAGAGAAGCCGGATACGAACAAACTTGAAGCCGAATTGGAGACGCTCTCGGTTGAGTACGACAACATAGAGAACCAGATTCGCGCCGCGAGCCCGCGTTACGCCTCGCTGACAGCGCCGCAGCCTCTGACGTTAGCGGAAGTCCAGCAGAAAGTTCTGGACGACAAGACGGCGTTGCTCGAATACAGTCTGGGCGAGCAGGGCTCCTACATGTGGGCCGTCACGCCCGCGAGCGTCGCCCTCTTCAAGCTCCCGGCGCGCTCGGCCGTGGACGGACAGGCGCAGGCGCTTCGCGCGCAGCTCATTCCACCGAAACTACAGCGCCGCATCGCTGGCATAGACGTAGCGGAAGCCACGCGCGGCCTGAGCCTGACCACGGACCCGACGGCGGCCGGGCCGGCGGCGGCGTTCAGTACGGCTTCGAACGCGCTTTACAAAACGGTGGTCGAGCCCGCCGCCAAGATTGTCGGAGACAAGCGGCTGCTCGTCGTAGCCGACGGCGCGCTCAACTACGTGCCTTTCGAGGCGCTCGTCACGAGCACTGGCCCAACGGACTACCCGAGCCTCGCTTATCTCATTAAAACCAACGAAGTCGTCTACGCGCCTTCTGCTTCGGTCATCGCGGTCATACGGCAGGGTTACACGAAGCCTACGGGCAAGAGTCTCTTGGTCGTGGCCGACCCGGTCTTTACTGCGACCGATCCGCGCGCTAAAGGCGCGGGCGCAGCCGCCTCTACACAGGCGTCCGCGGACACGCGCGGCCTCAGCCTTTCGAGCGCTGTGACGGACGTGGCGGCTCCGGCGGGAGCCACAGCGCCGGCCACGGGCCTGCAACTCGCGCGGCTCAACGGGACCCGTGTGGAGGCACAGCAGATAGCGCAGTTGACGCGCACAAGCGGCGGGACCGCCGACGTGTGGCTCGACCTGGAGGCCAACGAGGCGAAGGTGACTGCGGCTGACATGAAGAAGTACAGGGCCGTCCACATCGCCACGCATGGGCTTCTCAACACGGAGCGCCCGCAGTTCACCGGCGTCGTTCTCTCGCTCGTCGGCAACAAGACGGGGGACGGCTTCGTGCGCACCGACGAGATTTTCAATCTCAATTTGGGCTCGCCCCTGGTCATGCTCTCGGCTTGCGAGACGGGCCTCGGCAAGGAGAAGCGTGGCGAGGGCGTCATCGGGCTGACGCGCGCCTTCATGTACGCGGGCGCGCCGACCGTCGGCGTCTCGCTCTGGTCGGTTGCGGACAAGTCAACAGCGGATTTGATGACGGACTTCTACAAGCGCCTGCTGGCTTCGCCGGATGCCTCGCCGACGGCTTCGATGCGCGCCGCGCAGATCGCCATGATTGACGGCAAGAAGTACGCCCTGCCGTTCTACTGGGCTCCGTTCGTCCTCGTCGGCGAGTGGCGGTAAGGACTGAGACGAACCGCAGGTGCACACGGGACGAACGCAGGTGAAAGTTTTAATCTTCTGTGTTTATCCGCGTCCATCTGCGGTTTAGGTTTTCATTAAGAGGGGAAACGATGAAAATTCACAGATGGTCTTTGGCGGCCGTGGCGGCGTTGGTGCTGGCGGTCAGCTCCGCGTGCAGCTTCACGACGGCCAACATCAGCAGCATCAAGCTCAGCAAGGACAAGGACGGCTCTACGCAAACCAACACTTTCGCGCCGAACGATAGTATCTACACGTTCGCCACCGTCTCCAACGTCCCGAGCAAAGTCACGTTGAAGTTCCGCCTCATCACCGAAAGCGTTCAGGGACAGCCGGAAAATGCGCCCGTCCCCAGATTCGATGTCTCGGTTGAAATCCCTAACGACGGCGTCGGAACCTACTCCCTGTCACCCCCTACGGCGGGCTGGCCTGCGGGCAAATACCGGATAGAGGTCGGCATGCACGTCGAAAGCGGCGAGGAGAAAGACCACGAGGCGGTCACTTTCACCGTCGCGCGCTGATTCGAGCAGGGCCGCTTCCCGAGCGGCCCTTTCATTCTACAGGGCCTTCCTCCGCGGAAGGTTTGTCCTACGTCCCCTCTCTGGGCTAATATCAATCCCGTCCCCTTCGGTCAAAAAATTATTATTCTCGCGGGTCGTTCTCTTATGGGAAACCACTTTACTCAAATCACGGACAAAGAGGCGCTGGACGAGCTCCTGAAGCGGTCGCACGAAGCGCCCGTAGTTCTCTTCAAGCACAGCTCGACGTGCCCGATCAGCAGCGCAGCCTTCGAGCAGATGTCGCACTTCGCAGGCGACGTCTCGCTCCTAGTCGTCCAGAAGGCGCGCGACGTATCCAAAGAGGTGGAGGCGCGGACAGGCATTCGCCACGAGTCGCCGCAGACCATCGTGCTCAGAAACGGCCAGGCCGTCTGGAACGCCTCCCATTTCGACATCACAGCCCGGGCCGTCGAGCAGGCCGTGCGGGCGAACCAGTGAGAGATGAGCCATCGCACCGGATGAGCGACCCTAGGGAAAGGCGCGGGCCTGCGGTCGAGCCGCGCGAGATCATGCAGGAGGGCGAACAGGGGCTTCGCATCACCTGGGCCGACGGGCGCGTCTGCCTCTACACGTCGCCGCAATTGCGCCGCGCGTGCCCGTGCGCGCAGTGCGTCAACGAGTGGACGGGCGAGAGGGTCCTGCGGCCAGAGGCCGTCTCCGAAGAGCTTTCAATCGGCGACATCGCGGTGGTCGGGCGCTACGCGCTCAACTTCCGCTGGAGCGACGGGCACGAAACCGGCATCTACAGCTTCCGCTACCTGCGCGAGCTATGCGAGAACAGTGGTCAGTAGTCAGTGGTCAGTGGTCAGTTAAAACAAGCGACTTGCTGTTTTGGCTTTTCACTGACCACTGACCACCGACCACTGACCATTGGTATATGAAGACGATTCTGGTCATAGAGGATGATGAGGTGGCGCGCGAGCTGATGCGCATGACGCTGGAGCGTCGCGGCTACCAGGTCATCGTGGCCGAGGACGGCATAGAGGGCTATGAAGAGGCCGTGCGGGCGCGGCCCGACCTGATTATCACGGACATCAAGATGCCCGCGGCGGACGGCGTCCACCTGGTCAGGCGCGTGCGCGACACGCCGGAGCTGGCCTCCGCGCCCATTCTGGTGACGACGGGGTTTGGCACAGGCAGCGCCACTTTCGCCCTCGCGCAGGGCGCAACCGCCTACGAGCCGAAGCCCATTAACCCGGAGAACTTTCTGGCGACCGTCAAGCGCCTACTCGAACAAGGATGAACGGAACGGAACTGGTGGGGTGGGTCAGCTCGTTCATACTGGTGCTGACCATCGGCAAGCAGATTTACAAGCAGTGGCAGGAGGGTTCGAGCGAAAACGTCTCGAAGTGGCTTTTCATCGGGCAGATGGCGGCCTCCTTGGGATTCTTAATCTATAGCTGGCTCGTCTCGAACTGGGTCTTCGTCGTCACCAACCTGCTGATGCTGCTAAACGGCATACTCGGCCTCGGCATTGTGCTCTATCACAGAAAGCGAGAACAAGGAGGGAAGTAGCCCCGGCGTCAGACGCTGTGCTCCCGACCCTCTGCTTTTGCCCATATGAACGAAAGAGATTTCTTTAACGAGCGACAGGAAACCAAGCGCGCGACCTTTAGCTGCCCGCACTGCCGCGAGCGCGCAGAGTACGACGTGCGTTGGCTGCGTAGGACTAAAAAGGACGCGCCCCCGCGCGGGGCCAACGAGCAGGACCGCGCCCGCTTCGCCAAGTCGCGCGACTACATGGTGCGAATTGACGATATGCTGGCCTGCGTCCGCTGCCGCAAGCGCTTCGACATCCCGAACTCGCAATCGGTCGTCTTCATTTGACCGGGGGCGTGTGCGCGCTCTCGGATTGTTCCGATACCTGAAAGGAGAGCAGGATTATGGAAGAACTGGTTAAGAGAGTTTCGGAGAGAACGGGCCTCTCGGAAGACAAGGCCAAGACGGCGATTGATACGGTCGTCGGCTTCCTCAAGGAAAGGCTCCCCGGACCGATTGCGGGCCAGGTTGACAACGCCCTCACGCACGCCGGCGGCACCATCGTGGACAAAGCCAGCGACCTCATCGGCGGCCTCGGCGGCATGTTCAATAAGTAGGAACTGGTAAATAGTAAATGGTCAATGGTGAATGGAGAGTGTCTCCTATTCACCATTGACCATTTACTATTTACCACCTTTGTGGCTGCCCACAGCCCTGCCTCAAGGGTTAGCCTGCCCCTCCGACGTTAGTGCGCGCGTAGGCGCGCTTGATCTCCTTCCACGAGAATAGGGCTTAGCGATTCATTCACTGAGTCCATCGGCGGCCCTAACATGAGGCCGCTCGTCGAAAGGAGAGATTCTTATGCGTTGGATAGTGCGCCGCACCGTCTTCGTCCTCTGTTTCGCTCTGGGAACCACAACCTGGTACATCCTGGCACAGCAGGGCAAGCCCTTCGTCACTACCGCTCCGCCTGCCGAAGAGGCCACGGTTAATCAGAAGAACATTCCGCCCGATTCGGATTGCGCAGCGGCGGAAGACGCGGCAGCCATTCCCGGCCAGAGCATCAAGTTTGGCCCGGTCGAGCCGCTCTACGGCACCGCCAACCGGAGGAAAATCGTTTTGCGGGAGAGCGCCGACCCGAGTTCTGCAATCGTCGCGAGGGTGGAGGCGGGCAACTATGAAACGGCGATGATCCTGGACTGGACACGCGATGCCATGCGCGTCAGGTTCGAGGCCAATGAAGGCTCGGCCGATGATACGGCCGTCAGAACGCAATCTTACGAGGGGTGGACGACGTGGGACGCGGTCGTGCCTTTGGCGAGCGCCGTCGTCTTCGACGCGGAGACCGGAGAGGTCGTCGCGCGCGTGCCGCTCGGTGAAGGAGCCAGCTCCGTCATCTACTCGCCGGACGGGTCGCGTGCGATCTTCAAGAGCGCGGGCAGCGAAGGCGGGCAGACCTCCTATGAAGTTCGGATGAGCGATTTCAAGCTCACGCGCAGCCTCAGGTCTTCCGAGAGTGAATACGTCGGCGCGCTCTTTTACGGTCCAGCCGACGGCGCGCTCTACGCGACCATTCACTGGCTGGATAGCTCTCCCCTGGGCAAGGAGAACCACGCCGGCCTCTTCCGCATCGGCGAAGAGGGCGCGCCGAACGCCCTCATGGACCTGGAAATTAATGAAGGGGCTGGCGTCCTCTCCAGGGACGGCCTCCTCTGGTTCTTCGCGCGCCCGAAGAGCCCAGGCGAGGACAGGCTGACCGTTGACGTGGTGGAGCTTTCCACTCTGACAGTGCGCAACACGTTTACGCTCTTTGGTGAGAACGTCCCGTCGAACGCGAACGGCTTTGTCCTCAGCCCGGACGGCTCGGAACTGTACGAGAGGCTCTACGAAAACACTGGCGTCATCTCCGTCGTGGACACCAGGACTGGGCAGGTCGTGCGCGAGTTGCCGGAGTCCGCGACCGAGGGGTGGTCGTATTACTCGCAGGATGACTTAATCGGCGACTCGCTGTTGTTGAGAGTCTCGAACGACGGCGCGGGTGAGATGCACGAAAGCTACGGCACGTACTGGGTCGGAAGCTCCGGACGTGCGCTGGCCCAGAAGGGCATCAGCCGCGCGGTCGAGACGGGCGGAAAGCGCTACGCCGTCAACGAGGACGGGACGCGGCTCTTCAAGCTGGATGAGAAGAATCGTATCCGGGAAAGGCTGCCGATTGCCCGACCCGAAGTATTCAAGGGGGGGAAGGGCGCAGAGGGGATGTCCGTCTTCGGCCTCAGCGCGACCCCGGACGGCAAGCGGATTATCATGTTGCTCGGCTTTGAGCACGGCTGTTGACGATTGCGGATTGGGGATTGCGGATTGCGGAATTTAAGAAAAGCGTACTCGGCTTCTTCAATCCACAATCCGCAATCCCCAATCCGCAATTGAGCAACCTTTCTTCGTGCTGTACAATCCCACGCATTACACAAGAGAGCGTCACCCCGCTGGCCTGCGGCGCTTTTGATTCCGGCAAGAGCACGAATGAAAGTCCTGTCCCCCAAACTCTGCGCACCCCTGGCGGCAATCTCCCTCTGCCTGCTGCTCGCGGGTGCGGTGCCCGCAAGCGAAGCTGCGGACGAGTGGACGAGCGTGCAGTCGAAAAACTTCCTGCTCGTCGGCAACGCCACGGAGCGCGAGATACGCAAGGTGGCGGCGCGGCTCGAACAGTTCCGCGAAGCCTTCCTGCGCCTGCTCTCGGTCGAACATTTCGACTCTTCCGCGCCGCTCACGGTCATGGTCTTTCGCGACGACACGTCGTACAGGCCGTTCGAGCCGCTGCTCAGCGGTCGCCCGGCGGGCGTCGTCGGCTTCTTCCAATCCAACACGGACGTTGATTACATCACGCTCTCCACGGACAGCCGCCACGTCCGCAGGCCGGAATCCCTGGCCTTCCACGAATGCGTCCACCTGCTAGTCCGAGACAGCTTCGGCAAAGCGCCCCTCTGGTTCAAGGAAGGTCTGGCCGAGTACTACAGCACGTTTGAAATCTCGGACGGCAACAAAAAGGTGACGCTCGGCAAGCCCGCGCAGCAGCGCGTGCGCGCTCTCTCCGAACAGGAGCTTCTGCCGCTCGAAGCGCTGCTCGGCGTGGACGACCAATCGCCCTACTACAAGGAGCCGGACAAGCGCCGCCTCTTCTACGCAGAGTCCTGGGCCTTCGTGCATTACCTGTTGAGCAAAGGACGCCGCGCGCAGCTCTCGGCCTACCTCGATCTGGTGTCGAAGGGCGCGGGCGTGTCGGATGCTTTCCGCCAGGCTTTCCAGACGGATTTCGCGACGCTGGAGAATGAGCTGCGGCAGTACATACGCCTGGGCAAGTATTCGCAGCAGGTGATCAAGTTCGAGCGCGGGCTGGAGTTTGACGAAGAGGTGCGAAGCGCCAGGCTCGGGGAGGCAGAGGCGCAGTTTTACCTGGGCGACCTGCTCCTGCACATCAACCGGCTGGACGAGGCCGGAGCTTACCTGCAAAGGGCCGTCGCGCTGGACCCGGCGCTTGCGCCCGCTCACGCCTCGCTCGGCGTGCTGCACATGCGGCAGAACCGCTTCGACGAGGCGAAGAAGCACCTGGAGCAGGCCAGCCGTAATTCGTCAAACTATCTTGTGCATTACTACTACGCCTACGTGCTCAGCCGCGAGGGCATCGGGTCGGACAATTACGTGCAGGGCTATTACGATGAGGGAACGACGGCCCTGATGCGCGCCGAGTTGAGAAAGACCATCGAGCTGGCGCCGAAGTTCGCAGAGGCGTACCGCCTGCTGGCCTTCATCAACCTGGTGCGCGACGAGCAGTTGGACGAATCCGTCGAGCTGATCCGGCAGGCGATGGCCCTTTCGCCTAGGCGGCAGGAGTTCGCCCTGCTCCTGGCACAGGTCCATCTGCGGCGCGAAGAGTTCGACGGCGCTCGTAAAATTCTAGTGCCGCTGGCCGCCAACAGCACGAGCGCGGAGGTCCGCTCTCAAGCGCAGTCGCTGCTCGGGGCTGTCGCCGGCCGCGAGGCTTACGTGGCGCGCGTCAAGGCCATCAACGATCAGTTGGCCGCGGACACCCTCAAGGAGAACGCGCCGCCCGGCGCTCTACAACCCTGCGACCTGCCCTACCCTGGGCCGCAGTTGAAAAAGCGGCGCTTTGCGGGAGAGCAAATCTGCGGGAAGCTGGTCCGCGTCGAGTGCGACGACGAGGGCGTCGCGCTCATCATAGAGGCCGGCGAGCGCACCCTTCGCCTGCACAACGAATCGCTCAATCAGATCAGGTTTGTGACCTACACCGTGGACGTTCGCGGGCAGGTGACGTGCGGCCAGCGCACCCCGGCAAATCCCGTCCTCGTGACCTACCGCCCGCCGAAAGAGCCTACGGCACGAGCGGACGGCGAAGTCGTCGCCGTCGAATTCGTGCCCAAGGAATGGAACGCCAACCACTGAAAGGCAGGAGTCAGGAGCCAGAATCCAGAATCCAGAATGAAAGAAAGTCTGTGAAAGCGGCTCTCCGACTTGTATTCTGAATTCTGACTCCTGGCTCCTGGATTCTGCTTTTAGTGAGGAGACCAGCCGTGGCTTCAGAGAAAAAACTCTTGCGGGCATTAGACCTCTTGACCGTCGCCGCTGATTCCGACCTGGAGTCGCTCGGCGCGTCCGGCGACGAGCACGCCAGAAAAGTTAAGCGCATCATCGCCACGAAGAACGTGGTCGGCGTCGGGATTAGCGAGAAGGAGTCCAGAGGCAGGCGGACC
>DATEMM010000346.1:0-2933 GCA_035275605.1 Pyrinomonadaceae bacterium | reverse complement strand
CCGGACGACCTCGGCAGACCTGGGTGGCAATACGGCTAAACGTCCGCGATGGGAGAGGAGCGCGGGCGCGGGCGGTTTTACGGTTCCACTGAGCGCCGCCGCGTCGCGCGGTCGCCGCAACTGTGTGGAAGCGGAAGCGGCCGCGGCGCACTCGGGCGAGCAGTGCGTCGTCGTCAGAGCTTGCGGGGCGACGCTCGCTCTTCCGGGCGACGATTTCCTGTGCGTCGAATGATGGGACGAAGGGTTTTTCGCGTCAGACGCGTGAGCATGGTGCGCGACGCCGTCGTGCGCCGCGTGTCCTGCGGTCGATTCGTCGCCGGTCGCGTCGTTCTCTTGCTCAGCTTCCGTGATGAAGGCGATGCTGCAAGAGCCTGCCATGTGCGGCGGCTTGCCCGCGCAGCAGGCCATCGCGCATTCGTGCGACGCGGAAAGGGAACCAAGAGGGGCGACGCCCGCGAGGAGCACAAGCACCAGCGTCACCGCCAGAAAGATTCGGGCGAGAGCGCTGCGAGGCTTGCCTGCGGGGCGCGGAACCAGAAGCACTGAGAGACTCCGTTCGTCGTGCGCTGATTTGTGTGCTCTTATCAGTTGACGACCGCCGGATTCTGTCACACGCGATGGCCCGGACGCAAGACGCCCGCCCCAACGATCATGAGGTAATAATGTGTTGCTGAAATAATCCTTCTTCTAGCCTTCGGATTCTGAGCGTGACATTCTCTTGCCGTGCCAAAGCCTACGCGGATAGCAAGGGAAGCAGGGATAACGGGGCATACTTGGACATTTGGACTCTGGAAGAACTATTGGTATGAACGTCAGGAGCCTATTAGCGCAGAAACGGACAAAGGTTCTCTTAACCTTTCTCTACTTCATAATCGCCCTCTTGCTCCTGCTCTTGACCTGGATGCGCAAACTAGACTTTAGCTTTCTAGGCGCAGTCCTTCTGGGGTTAGGAATCTTGCTGTGGCTGCAAATAAGACGAAAATAAGGCCAAAGTCCAGCAACACACTATTACCCCACTACAACCCCAACGCACGCTGGCGGCGCTACTGGTATTGCCAGCCGCCGGGGAATCACCCCTGTGATATAATCCGAGGCTCCTTATCGAGGCGTAACACTTCCGCGGCTGGCCTTGATACTCACACTCGGCGGGAACTATTTCACGACCGGCCCTGACCGCATCCACTGAGCCTGAACGGGTGAAGAACCAAGAAAATCTTTTCCCTGGCACAGCTTCACCGGAGGAATCAGGACATGTTAGGAAACACGTCGGAAAACCTCATTTACATCGCCGCGGCAATCCTCTTACCGCTCATCCCCGCCTACGTTCTCTACAGAACGCTACCCACCGCTGGGGCCAACGTCGGGGGGCCTTTGGGGAGTATAAAGTTCAAACTCTCCGGCGCGTCAGCCGGATACTTCGCGCTCGTCATCATCATTTTCGGGTTTCTCTACAGCCGACCCAAACCCTGCCCGGTCTGTCCGACTCCAGAGCGGCCGCGCTACACCGTTTACAAGGTGAGCGGCGTGCTGCAACTGGACCCGGCAGAGGATTTGACAGTCAATACCAGCCTGACGCTCTACCCGCGCGGAGAAATACTCAAGAACGGATATTTTGAATTTGACGTGCCGGTGGACGCGCAGGACGAATCGTCAGTCAAGAGTCTGGAGATAAGCCATTCCGGGTACAAGCCAGAGACCATCCCGCTCAAAGAGAAGCCGCCTTTCCCGCCGAGCTATGCGGTCAGGTATGACGAGGCCGCGAAGGTCATACAGATTCAGGGGCCGATAGTCCTGAAACCTGTCAAGCCTTACTCGGGCGGCACGGAGTTGACTCCGGCTTCACCGGCGGGCACGCAGGAGGGTAAGCAATGAGAGTGAAACCTGACGCGAAAACTGCCCAGACCTTCATCCTCCGGGCCGCCCTGTTATCTCTCTGCGCCGCGGCCACAATTTGGGCCGCGCCGCCGTCGCCGGCTTACTACTCTGGGGCGGCGTCGCGCGTGGCAGAGCAGGGGCCAATCTCGACCATTCGCGGTAAGCTCGTCCGCAGAGGGAAGGGTCGAACGCGCCCGGCGTCCTATGTCGGAGTGACGGTGGCCACGACGGACAGGAAAACGCGCTCCGTCCCCGTCTACACGGACGCGGAGGGGATGTATTACATAGACGTGCCGCCGGGGCAATACATCCTTGAGATATGGGGCGGTCAGAAGCAGGTCATACTGAGCTACAACATAGACGTTCCGGACGTGCAGTATTTCGACGTCGCGCCAATCACGATACCTTAGCCTAAGCGGGCGACCCGGCTGTCCTTAACAGAGAGTGCGCTCGCCCCCCTAAAGCCTCCTAGACGGCCGGGACCTCGCTCGTCAAATTCGTCTCGATGTCGCCCGCGATGACAATGGTCAACTGGTCCGGGCGGAAATATTTGCGTATGGCCGCGTTGACCTCTTCGCGCGTGACGCCCTGGATGATCTGCGGGTAGCGGTCTATGTAATCCACGCCGAGCTCGTAAAACTCCGCGTTCCACATCGCCTGTGCCAGCCCGGCGTTCGTCGCCAAACTCACCTTGAACGAGCCTATGGCCGAAGACTTCTCGTCGGCCAGCTCGTCCTCCCGGACACCGTTACGGACGTAATCGCGCAGCACGACCAGCGCCGAATTGATCGCCTTCTCAATGTTGTTCGGGTTGACCGAGACGCCGACGTACCAGGGCCCGGCGGCCAGCGACGGGGCACGGAAGCGCGAGTTGATGCCGTAGGTCAAGCCCTCCTGGTCGCGTACCTGTAGCCCTAGGCGCGACGAGAGAGTAGATTCGCCGAGCGCGCTGTTAGCCAGCACGGCCGCGTAATAGTCTTCGGAGCTGCGGCGCAAGGAAGCGGCCGAGCCGAGCAGGATGTCCACGCTCGCCTTGTCCTTGACGAGCACGATTTCGC
>DATEMM010000345.1:0-8302 GCA_035275605.1 Pyrinomonadaceae bacterium | reverse complement strand
TCGTCGGCTCCGTGCTCGAACACTTGAGTGACCAGGTGTCGGCGCTGGCCTCCATCGCGCGGCTGACCAGGGAGACGATGGTTCTGATTACGCCGCTCCTTGAGACGGAGGAGCGCGTGGCGCGGTTCATGGGTGAGGCCGCCCGTCTGGAAGCTGACTTCACTTGGTGGATATATTCGGTCGGGGTTTATCGCGAGGTTCTGGCGATGCTCGGATTCGGCATCAAGGACATCACCCGCTCGCGGTACTTCTACGATTACGGACAACGCCTGGAGGAAAGATACACGCTCGTCGCCGTCCGCAGTTGATGTCTTGCTGTGCCAATCGAGGGATTCGGACGCTAGGTTACTCGAAGCTCATGTTTGAGCGTGGGCGAGCCCAGATCATCGAACCAGGCCAGGTGCTCCGACAGCATGTCGAATTCGATGACGTACCTGCCGGGCTCTTTCGGTGCGCGCATCTCTATTTCCAGAGTGTCCACGTCACCGGGCTGAAGGTCTCTGTGCAGGATAGCGCCGGCGTAATAGCGGAACAGCTCTTCTTCGTTTTCGTCCAGCAGGTGAGCCGTCAGACGAACCGCCCCCTTCTCGTCGTCGCCCTCCCCGGCGGCGAGCCAGCGAGCCAGCCCCGTATTCTCCACGCGAACTCTAAAGCGCAACTCTTCCCCTGGGGCGGCGCTTCCCCGTCCCTCTTCGAGTGAGAGCGCGGCGGTGAGATGATTCGGGGAAGTGCTGTCCGGGTAAAGGTCTCGTTTGCGGCAGAGAAAAACGGCGCGATCCTCCGCCGTGTGATTGAACAGCTCGACCTCGTCGAATCCGACGCTTAGCAACAGCGCCTCGACGCACTCTACACTCGGATAGAACCAGTTATAGACAGGCTCTTTGGCATCGCGGTCGTTCTCCAGGTAAGCGAGTGGATGGAACTTCTCCTTTCCGGGCTTCAGACGGCGCATGAAAGAGCGCAGGCGCGGCTCCTCCTTCTCCGCCGGGATGATGGCCGTTTCGATGACGAGCAGCTCTCTGGTGACGAGGTAGAGCCTTTCGAGAGCGAGCACCAGGTGCTTGCAATGGTAGATGAGGCCAAGAGCCAGCGTCAGGTCGAAGTATCCTATCGCGCGCGGGTCCAGATCGTAGACGGACATTCGTCGGTAATCTATATCCAGTCCGAGCACGCGTCGGACGAACTGCGCCTGCTGCACGTGATGGCGCTGTGAGTCCACGCCGAGGACTCGCGCGGCCCCGCGCCTTCTGGCCTCGATTGAGTAGAACCCTGCGTTGCAGCCGACGTCGAGCACGCTCTTCCCCGAAAGGTCTTCCGGCAGGCAGCGCTCGACTACCTTCCAATAGCCGCGTGGGTGGTCCGCGTCTTCGCCGGGACTCGTCTCCATTCTGGTAGTCAGCCCCCCGCCCAAATCTATCTTGTGAAACCAGGGCCTGAGCCTTTCGACGCCGGCAATAATCTCTTCTCGCGTCATCGTCCTTAACCTTCATCTCAAAAGGGGCGCTCTCCCTCGTCCCTTCGCCATCGCCAGTGAGTTTTCACAGCACACGCAGGGGCAGGACGAGCGGCTGCGACCCGTTCTGCTCGAACCAGCAGACGTGTTGCGCGACCATGTCAATCCTCAGCGCGTAAGCGCCCGGTGAAGGCGGAGCGCTCACCTCACACAAGAGATTGGCGCTCTCACCGGGAAGCATGGCCCACGGGAGCGGCGGCACGCCGTGCGACTCGAACAGAACAGCGCCGCGCTCGTCGGCCACCTTGATGCCGAGCATCACCGCGCCCTTGAGTTCCGCCGGGCCGACGAGCCAGACGGCGCGGCCCACGTTCTCGATTGTCAAAGAGAGTTTGAGCAGCGCGCCGGGTGCAACCTCCCCCGGCCACGAATCTTTCAGGGTAATGCGCGCCCGCAAGCCCTCCGGTTGGCGACTGTCCGAGAGGGGCGCGGCCGTCGCCCCCGTGGCTTTTTTGCAGAGAAGATAATTGACCTCGGGGGCGGCGACGCGCAGGCGCGCGTCCGTCAACAGCTCGCGCTCGAACAATCCGTTGACGCTCACATAGTCGCCCACGATGACGAAGCCGTGCTCCCTGACGAGAGCGCGCAGGTAGTCGCGGCTGAAAGGCGATTCGAGCGTCCCGAATTCTCCCATCGTGTCGAACAGCTCTCTCTCCCCGTCAGAACCTTCCGGTGGCCTGTCGCCCTCCATGATGAAGAGGAACCCGCCCTCGCGCAGCATCGCGGAGAGATGGCGTAGCGCCGCGTGCTCATCCTCGAAGTGGTGCAGCGAGTCATAGCAGATGGCGGCGTCGAACGTCTCGTCGAGCGGCGCGGCCTCCACGTCGTGGGCCACAAAGCGGCAGCGCAGCGGCGTCTCCTGATCCACCGGGTAGGGCACGCGGCGCAAGCGCTCCCTCGCCATCTCCACCAGAGCGGGGCTGATGTCTATGCCGCAGACTTCGTAACCGAGTCGCGCGAAATATTCGGCGAGCCAGCCGGAGCCGCAGCCCACGTCCAGCACGCGGCTGCCGGGCGGGAGCGCCAGCGTGCGCGCGGCGTTGGCGAAGTCGCAGAAGTGACGGTGGGTCTCTTCGTCCATCCCGTTGCCCAGGTACCTGGCCGGTCTGGTGGCGAGGTTACAGAAGGGCTTCGTCAGCAGGTAGTGGCTGCGGACAGCGTCCAGCCTCTTCGGATAATCTTCGGCCGCGCGCTTGTAATCGATCCCTACGGGCTTCGGCACGCGTCCCCTCTGTTCCACTCGTCGTTCGGGCAAGGCTTCGACGCCGTGCGCTTGCGACCCGTCTATCTGCAAAACCTGGGCGGGGGCTGTGCGGCTCCCGGCTGTGAAGACGGCTGGGGGGGCCAGCTCCGCAACCGTCGCCGCGATCCCGCGCATGAAATCTTCGTCGCGCTCATCTATGCCCAGTCGCGCCAGCTCAAGCGAGACGCCGCGGACAAAGCGTCGGCGGGCGCGGGCCGCCACGACCTCTTCAATGAAAGAGATGTATTCACGCGCGCTCCCTTCGACCTCGTGAGAGTGCTGTGCGTAGCGGCGTGCGTTTGCGCCAAGGCGCGCGCGAAGCGGCACGTCCTCGATTAACCTTTTCAGGAAGACGTAGAGCATCGCGTCCGCCGACTCGTCCATGTCGATCTTGACGACCGTATCGTTCGGCAGCTCCGAAAACCAGCCGACGTTTGAGACGATGGCGGGCACGCTGGCGGCCAGGAGGCGACACAGGCTGCTGGACGTTTCGCCGACCGTGCTCTCGCGCAGGTTAATGGCGAGGTCAGTTGCTGCGGCGCGACGCTTGAACTCGTCGAGCGAGACGTAGCCGGTAATCGTTACCCTATCCTGCAAGCCGCAGGAGCGTGCGAGCTCATTGACGTTGAAAAAACCGCTCGGCTCCCCGACCAGGGTGTAGTGAAAGCGGTAGCCTTCCAGACGCAGCCGGGAGAGCACGCGAAGGGTCCGCTCGATGCCCTTCTCCTCGGTGATGTGGCCGAAAGATGCTATCTGCACAGGCTCTTTGGCGGAGCCGTTCGAGGTCGCGGGTCGCCTCGGCTCACTGATGTCTTGCACGACCGGGAGATTAATTCGCGCAATGGGGGTGGCCGGGGCGATCTCTGCCAGGCGCGAACGACACCATTCCGAATGCACTATGATCGCTTCGGCCATCCGGGCAAGACGCCCGCTGAGAGGATAAGAGAGCGGCTGATTGAGGTGCGGCGGCTTCAATCCTTCGGCCAGCGCGGCCTCGGCCTCCTGACGAGCCGCCGCGCCGTGACAGGCTTCCGTCTCATCCAGGTAAAGATTCATCCGCCCGCGCTCCTGGGCCAGGTAGAAGAAGAAGAACTGGAAGGCGATGTCATGGAAGACGACGACGCCGGGGTGCGCACGCAGGCACTCGTAAACGCCTGCGTGATAGCGCGGGTCGTTCCCCATTTGATAGATGACGGCGTCGTATTTGGGAAGTCGCCGCAACAGGGACGGGTCGCTTTTGTAATCGAAACAGGGAAATAGCTTGAGCAGCTCATCGTTCGTCGGCCTGAACCCATCGACGAAGAGGTCCAGGTCCGCGCGCTTCGAAAGGTGTGGCAACAGCTCTTCGCTGTAATCAGAGATACCCGATTTTTGGGGATTAAGCGGGCTGAAGAAAGCCAGTCTCATAAAAGGCCGGGGGTGAATGGACGCAACTCGCTCGAACTGCAAGGGAAATGTGATGGTAGCCGCTCTGCGCGCCACTGACGCCAAAGAACGCGCCCAGTAGGATGGACAGAAAAAGATTAACTGTCAACACTCACGCTCGATGAGCCATGCTTTGAAACAGAGCGAGCGCTTTGAAAACTGTGCCGTCGTGTTATAGATTCCACAATCGCCCTGCCACTTTCGCGGAAGCTGACCTGTTGAGGCCGCCGACAGACACGCCATGATTGCCCTGCTTTTTCTAGCGGGTTCAGCCCTCCTGGGCCTCGGCCTTGTCCGCCGCGTCGCGGGCCGGTTGCTCAATCATGCTGAACAACTGCTCTGGGGATTAGTCGTCGGGTGGGCGCTCACGACCGCGATTGCGTACATGGTTGCGCGAGTCGTGGGCGACCTCACCTTCTCATCAATCCTCGCGCTGACAATCCTTGTCTGGATAGCAACTCTAGCCCTCTGGTTCCGTAGGCTCAAAAGGTGGCGAGAGATTGACTTCGCCTTGAGACCCGCACGCCTGCACGATAAAGCTGGCTTGCTAATAGTCCTTTTACTATTCACCCCGCTCTATCTGGAATTATTCTGGACGCGCATGCTGCAAAGGGGAGCGGGCGGCGTCTATTCCGGGGGCGGGAGCACTTGGTTCGACCTCAACCTGCACCTGGCTATCAGTACCTCGTTTCTCTACGGGCAGAATTACCCGCCCGTATACACGCCGTTCCCGAGCGCGCCGCTCCTCTATCCGTTTCTACCGGATTTTCAGACGGCGATACTCGTCCGCGCCGGCCTTGATTTCCACGCTGCGCTCTTCACGACGGGAGTGCTCCTGGCACTCTGCATCACGGGCCTTTTTTACTCGCTGGCGCATCGTCTCGTCGAGCAGATTTTGGACGAGGGCACGGCGGGGGCTGTGGCGGCGAAGATGCCGCAGGCGGGCGCTGCCGAAAAACTACGGAGCGCGCGTGTGCAGGTCGGGGCTGCTCTGGCCACGCTTCTCTTCCTGTTCAACGGCGGATTCGGGTTTCTCTATTTCTTCGGGGACTGGCGCGCTTCGGGGCGCGGGCTCTTTGATTTCTGGTCGCACCTTGAAATTAATTACGCCAACATGGAGGCGCGCGGGATCCACTGGACGAACCTCATTGTTGATGGCCTGCTCCCGCAGCGCACACTCCTCTTCGGCCTCGCCCTCTCTTTAATCTGCTGCACGCTTTTTGCCGTCGCGTGGCAGGAAGGTAAAGAGAAGCGACTGCGCTGGTATGGCTGGCACAGGCTGCTGGAGGCCGGAGCCGTGGCGGGGGCGCTGCCCTACTTTCACACGCACTCTTACATCGCCATCTGTTTTATTGGCACAGCCCTCTGGCTTTCGCGCCCGCGCCGCGCCTGGCTGCTCTTCTTCATACCCGCGCTTGCGCTCGCCCTTCCGCAGCTTGTGAGCCTGGCGACGCACGTGGGGCAGAGTTTCGTGCGCTGGCAGCCGGGCTGGCGCGGGCACGGCTTGGGGAACTGGCCGCTCTACTGGCTGAGCAACATCGGGTTGCCGCTCATTCTCATAGTTCCAGCGTGGCTCATAGCCCCGCGGGGCTGGCGCATCTTTTACCTGGCGTTCGTGGCCCTCCTAGTCTTCAGCCTGCTCGTCGTCGTCTCGCCGAACGATTACGACAACATTAAGTTGATGTACTACTGGCACGCGGCCACCTCAATTCTCATCGCCGCTCTGCTCGTTCGGCTGGCGAACGTTCACAGGCAACGCATCCTCGCCGCACTGCTCGTCCTGGCCTCAATCGCGTCTGGGGTGCTGGCGCTCCAACATGAGAGGCTCAGCCACCGGCTACTTTTCAGCGACGAGGAGATGGCCGCTGCCAGCTTCGCGCGCGAGGGGACTTCCCCTCGCGCACTTTTCCTGACCGCGCCGGCCTTTAATCAACCGATTCTCTGCCTAGCGGGGCGGAGGGTCTTGCGCGCCAACACGGACTGGCTGTGGAGTCACGGCTACGAATTCCGTGAGCGCGAGGCCGACATCAAAATGATTTACGCCGGGGGCGAGGAGGCGCTCGCGCTCTTGCGCTATTACGGCATCCAATTCGTCTATCTCAGCACGCGAGAGCGGGACGAGTTGCGCGCCAGCCAGGACTTCTTTGAACGGAATTTCGCGGCCGTCTATCGGAGCGAGAACATCTCTATTTACGACACGCGGCGGCCCACTGGTGCGGAGCGCGCGGAAGCGATTAATGACTCGGGTTCGGTGTTTGCGGGCGGGCCGCGCGAGTTTGCCGCGCGGGTCGGGAAAGACCCTTTCCAGTTACTCACGGAATTCCGGAGCGCGGGCTACACCCTTTATCTCTACTACAAAGTCTCTTTCAACAGGATGCCGCGGTACGAAGAATTTATGGAGGACATGAAGACGCTGGGGCGTGGTGTTTTCGTGGGCCGCGACGGGTGGGAGCAGGCGCTTGAAAATAGTAAGAGCGCGCTGCTTCGGGCCTGGACGGAGCGCGCCGAATTCAAAGCGCTTTACGACGGCGCGGGAGACGAGCAATTCGTGGACGCGCTCTACTCCAATGCGCGCGTCGCGCCGTCCGGGCAGGAACGCGCAGGCGCAATCGCAGCCCTCAAGGGCGGCCATCAGTCGCGCGCGGAAACCGTTCGACGGATCGCCGAAAACAGAGAGTTGGCCGGGCGCGAGTATGAACCGGCATACGTCCTCATGCACTACTTCGGCTATCTGCGGCGCGACCCGGACGATCCGCCGGACGGTAACTTATCGGGCTTCAATTTCTGGCTCGGCGGACTTCATGAGACCAACGATTATCGCGGACTGAGCCGCGCCTTCCTGGAATCAAACGAGTACAAAGACCAGATTAAAAAAGAGCCGCCGAGATGATGCGCTCGACGACCGTTGCCCAGGAGAGATTCATCGCCTCGATTTTAGCGCGACCGCGCGCCCCCATTTGACGAGCGAGGGCGCGGTCTTGAAAAAGTTTATCGAGGCGATCGGCAATGGCGCGCGCATCAGGCTCGACGATGAAACCGTCATGGTTGTCCTCGACAAACTCCGTCGGGCCGCCGCTGTCTCTAGCCACAATCACGGCCCGCTCCGCCAGCATCGCCTCCAGGGTCACGTAGCCATAGTCTTCATCGAAGGGGAGGTAACAGACGGCAAGAGCATTCGCGTAAAGCTCAATCATTTCCTCCTCGGAGGCGAAACCGCGTAGCTCCACGCGCCCGGTCACGCCGTGACGCTTAATCAGAGATTCGTAGTAGGCACGGTCGCTCGTCGTCCCGGCGAGAACGACGCGCACCGGCGAGGTGGTGTGGCTGAGCGCCTCAATCAAAAGCTCCTGCCGCTTCTGTGGCTCAAGGCGGCTCGGATAGAAAACGTAATCGCCCGTCTCCCCCGCATGTAGATGATGAGCGCGCGGCGGCGGATGATAAAGCGGCTCGCTCTCGATGCGGTTGTAGCGCAGGAGGCGCGCAGCCACGGTCTTAGAGTTGGCAAAAACTTTTCGCGCCTCTGGGATGAAGCGCTCATCCGAGCGGCGTATGAGGTCGCGCACGCTCGCGCCCTCCGGATGCTGCGAGAGATCGTCAAAGGGCGTGCCCGCCAGGTTATAGGCCGCGCGGTGCTGGTGCATAATCCACAACACCTTGTTCTCGTGCGCCACAGTGTAGGCAGGGAACTTCATGCCGACGACCAGATCGATTCGCCGCCCGTTGGCTTCGGTCAAATCCAGAAGCCGCCACGCTAGCGCGCTGCGCAGTATCTCTTGCGGCGGATACCACTTGAAGGGCAGGGCGACTATCTCCGCGTTGTAGCCGTGGTCAATGAACGCGCGCCGCAGGCCCGCGACGTGCGCTTCCGCCCCGCCCGTCGTAAACGGAACTTGCGTGGTGCAGATCAGGATGTTGCTGATGGGCATTGGAAGAATGGTCTTTGTCGCTCGGAAGCCCCGAAGGGGCGATATATAAAAGCCTTGGGCACCGCCCCAGGAACCTGGCACAGCATTCAACGTCAAGCCCTGAAAGGGCGCAATACATATTCCGCCCTTTCAGGGCTGATTCATTAGGCGGCGTGTGACCTGGGGCGATGCCCCAGGCTTTCATATAACGCCCCG
>DATEMM010000344.1:0-5987 GCA_035275605.1 Pyrinomonadaceae bacterium | reverse complement strand
GAAGATGCGCACGGAGACGCGTGACATCCCCGGCGGCAAACTCGTCGTTACCACGCTGGACTGGGAGCCGGAGGTGCAGAACGCCGGCTCGGAGAGCGTCGCGGCCTTCAAGAAGAATTTCAATAACAGGCCGAGCCGGCTTCTCATACACGGGCGCATAGAGAAGCCCTTGAAGCTTGGAGGCGGAGCGCCTCCGCCTCCGGACGATGCCAAATTCGAGTTCGACGGCAAGCTGACCAACTTCACCGTCAGCGTGGTCAACAAGTCCGTCTCAATCAACTTCGCGGAGTTCAGCTTCGTCGCCCGCAAGAATCAGAAGACGGACATACAGGTCAAGCTCGACCCGGAAACCCCGCTCGTGTTCGGCGGCGACCTGGCCTTCATCGAAGAGCTGCGCAACGCCATCCCGCCCGACCTGTTCGGGAAAGGGCCGTCGCTGGAACTGCTAAATAACCCGCCCGGCATCCGTGCTGGCTTCGCCTTCGCGCTGCCGCCCATAGCGGTCGGCGTCTTCTCGCTCAAGGATGTCAGTCTCGGAGCGGCGCTGACGCTGCCCTTTCTGGACGGCAAGCCCGTTTTCGACTTCAACGTCTCGGAGCGCGCACATCCCTTCCTGCTCGCCGTGGCTATCTTCGGCGGCGGCGGGTTCTTCCACCTGCAACTGGACACGGCCGGTATCAAGATGCTGGAAGCCGCGTTCGAGTTCGGTGCGACGGCTGCGCTCGACATCGGCGTCGCCAGCGGCGAGGTGCATATCATGGCGGGCATCTACTTCGCCATGAAGCGCAAAGACCCTGGGGCGGTGATGGTCGCCACGCTCTCGGGCTACCTGCGCCTGGGCGGGAGCCTGAGCGTGCTCGGCCTCATCAAGATTTCGGTCGAGTTCAACCTGAGCTTCACTTACGACGGCGAGACGGACAAAGCTTACGGGCGCGCGACCCTCACTGTGCAGGTCGAGGTGCTCTTCTTCAGCATGGCGGTCGAACTCACCGTCGAGAAGGCTTTCGGCGGACAAAGCGGCGACCCGACGTTCGGTGAATTGATGGACACGCCCGAAGACTGGAACGAGTACGCGCTGGCGTTCGCGTGAACAAAAGCGAGCGTAAGGAGAGAGCAGTCATGGCAGCAAGTCAAACGGTTATCTTTACTGTCGTCCCGCGCGGGGTCAGCATTGACCCGCAAGCGATGCCCGTCTCCGTCGTCGTCTCGCCACGCCTCAGCGGGGAGAACCGCCTCGGCCTGTTCCCAGACTGGCTGAAGTGGACCGCTCGCCTGAAAGAGCGCGGCCTGACGCTCACCTTCAACTGTGCCGGACAATCCTTCAATGCCGCCGTTGGCACAAGGCTCCTGCGCCCTGAGTTGTGGGCGCAGCTCTTCAACGAAGAGACGCTCGTGCGCCCGCACAAGTTTGACGACTACACGGAGCGCGGCATCATCTCGTTCTCTGTGCGCCAGACCTTAAGCGCGCTCAAAGGTATCTACCAGGAGGCGGGCCTGCACCTGGCCCTGCCGGAGCCAACGCGCGGCGACCGGCAGGAGCAGCGCAACCGTGCGCGCCTGCGCTCTCTGCTCGACGGTTTGGACGTTCACTGGGATGGGAGGCGCGCTATCAGGTGGCGCGAGCTCGTGCGCGCGATGAATCGCTCGGAGGACGGGGCGACGGCGCAGCAGGCGCTGCACGGCTCGCTCGACCGCGAAGGGTTGATCGTCGGCGAGCGCAACGCGTCGGCCCTCAACCAGGTGGCAATGCCGTTCGCGGTCTTTCACAACATGCCCACGCCGCCGCGCAAAGACAATCCGGTCGAAATAGACACGGAGAATTTGCTCGACTTTCATCAGGCGCTCAGCTCGCTCAACTCTTACCCGGAGTTGCAGCGCGCCCTCGGCCTGGTCTTCGACCTGGAGCTGCCGCGCGATTTCGTGAAGGAGACAGCGCACTCCAAGTTCGAGACGCTCTCCGTCGGCGGAACCAATTTTGACTGGAGCACACAAACCAGGACGCCGGAACTAGCCACGGCTTACGTCCACCTCAACGCAGGCCAGCACCGTCTCTTCGTCACGGCCCCGCGCTCGCTAAAAGAGCCCTCGCCCGTGACGGTGATGGGCCTCCTCAACCTTGACCCGGAGCGTTTCGGCCTGGCACAGGTTGACGTGGACGGCGGGATGCACAAGGCCATCATCCTGGCGGAGGCGATAAGTAACCCGGACCCGGCCCGCAACCTGGACCCGGCGGCGCAGCCGGAGCGGGCAGCGCACCCGGAAGTCTTCGACGCGGAAGCGACGCTCCCTTCCCTGCGCTCGGGCGGGTTTTCACTGTTCGCGGACCGGCGCGGCCTCTACCTGCTCGACACGCTCAAGCAGGGCA
This sequence comes from Pyrinomonadaceae bacterium, assembly GCA_035275605.1. GTDB lineage: Bacteria > Acidobacteriota > Blastocatellia > Pyrinomonadales > Pyrinomonadaceae > QHXM01. The sequence goes on along the minus strand of DATEMM010000344.1, from coordinate 3,622 downwards.
AGGCTTTCAACAGCGCGGTCGAAGCCGGCGGTGCGCAGCCGCGCCCGTTCTTCTGTGAAGACCTGGTGCGCGGCTACCGCCTGGACTTCTGGGACTCGCACACGAACGCCTGGCACTCTCTGCACAGGCGCAGCGGCGAGTACCAAGTCGGAGACGAATCCTTCGCGACCGAAGAGGAAGAGGGCTTCGTACAACTGGCCTTGACGCAGCCGGCGAAGGGCGCGAACCCTCCTGACAAAGACCTCTACATACACGAGGCCATCGCGCGATGGGCCGGGTGGAGCCTGAGTGTGCCAAGGCCCGGCAAACACCTCAGCAGCGACCCGGACCCCGCGAACGCTATCCTGCCGAACGAGGAGAGACCTGACTACGCTGAAGACCAACCCGAAACGCCGTTCAAGATGACGGTCAAGTACAGGGTGGGGCCGGGCTCGCTCCCGCGCATGCGCTTCGGCGCACGCTACCGCATTCGCGCACGCGCGGTGGACCTGGCGGGCAACAGTCTCAAACTCGGCGACGCGCTCACGGACCAGTTGTCTTCCGCCTTCGCCCTGCCAAGGGACGAGGAAGGCTTCACCTACATGCGTTACGAGCCGGTCGGCGCGCCCCTCATCATCCTGCGCGAGACGCGCTCTGTGACCGACCCCGGCTCGGCCATCGACCGCATCGTCATACGCACCTATAACGACGACATCAGCAAAGATGTGTTGGCGGCTGACACCGCGGCCTCGGACCGCCACGTCGTGCCGCCCCGCACGAGCGTGGAGATGGGCGAGCGCTTAGGCATGTTTGACGACGCCGCCGGCAAGCTCAAGGGCGACGCGGCCACGTGGGCCTTGATTGCAGAGCGCGACGCGGGTGAGTTTCAGCAGACGCCACCCCTAGATGTAGCGGGCCAGGAGAAGACTTTCCCGCTCGAAGAGGACGAAAGCATAGAGGAGCTTCCGCACCTGCCAGACCCGCTCTCGCGCGGCGCGGCCATGCGCGACCTGCCGGGCACCTTGTCCGCTACCATCGGGAGAGTCGAGCCGGACGCGGGCGCGGAAGTCCGGGTGGAATACGAAACGCTGAGCGACCCGAACCCGCGTGCAGGCTCCGCCACGCTCGTCGGCTTCGGCGCTGCCGGCGATTGGCAGAAGACGCGCGGCTTCCTCTTTCGTCTGAATGAGCCCGAACTGGCACAAACAGACTTGCGGCCACACTGGGACCCCTTGGGGCGAGTTCTGACAGTTTATCTCGCCAAGGGTCAGACGAAAGTTGTTCCCTTGAGCAGCTACATGACGGCGGACGATTTGAAGTTGATGGGCGTGTGGCAGTGGCTGCGCGAATACATAGAGCGCATCACGGTCACGGACCCGCAGCCGCAGTATTTGCGACCCGGCGCGGAAGTGGACGAGATCGCTCACGTCTTGCAGCGCTCCGTAGAAGGCGGGCACTGGATGCTCACGCCGCCGCGCCTCATCACGCTCGTCCACGCCGTTCAGCAGCCCCTCGGCAGGCCAGCCTTCACAGCTCTCAACGTAGAGCACCAGGACGCCTCCTGGGTTACTAACCCTCTACAGACGGCCCCGATTGCGAATCGCTTTGACCCGACCGAGCTGGCACAGATTACTGCCTGGCGACGGCCCGGCGCGACCGACGCTTTTCTCATGGGCGCGCTCCGAGTACACGGCCCGAGCACGGCCAAGATTGATCTGCACGCGACCTGGGACGACCCCGTTGACGACCCACAGGACGGGGACGCCTGGACTATCTCAAGTCGCGCGGCGCACGTGGACGAATTGCCCCTGCCCGAACTGGAAGAAGGCTACCTGGTCGCCAGCAGCAAAGAGTATCGCCCGGTCGGCTACTACGACCCCGAGCACGATCAGGTGGGGTTCGTGCGCGCGGGCGACCAGACGGGTAAGCGCGGCGAGAACCAGATACTCTTCGGCGACGCGGCCCCGCGCCATCTCTTCAACGACACCAAGCATCACCGTGTACGCTACACGGCGGTCGCGACCTCCCGTTACAGGGAATACTTCCCGCAGACGGAAGAAAACGAGGAGGGCGAGGAGACGCCCGTGAACTTCACGCGAGAGAGCGAGCCGGTGTTGGTTGATGTCCCGGCTTCGGCCAGGCCGCTCGCGGCGAGCGTGGTCTACGTGCTTCCGACGTTCGGCTGGCAGCGGCAGACCGAGACGAACCTGAAGCGCAGCGTGCGCTTTGGCGGGGGCTTGCGCGTCTACCTGCGGCGACCCTGGTTCTCTTCCGGCGAGGGTGAGCTGCTGGGAGTCGCGCTGTGGAGCTACACGAACGGCGACCTCAACAAGCAGAGCCGCGACAAATTCAAGCCCTTCATCACGCAGTGGGGCATGGACCCAATCTGGCAGACGGCCAACCTCACGGGCACGCCCTCCGCGTATCACTTCCCCGACGCGGTCGCGACGGATTACGCGGTTTCGCTGGAAGAGACGTCTGCGCGCGGGCCGGGTAATGAGCCTGGCCGCATAGACGTGGCGGGTTTCCCTGTCGAGTTCGACCGCGAGCGCGGCCTCTGGTACTCGGACCTGACCATCAACCTGCCCGCGGAGACTTACATGCCGTTCGTGCGCCTTGCCCTGGTGCGTTACCAGCCGCACGCGCTCAATGATGCTAAAGTGTCGCGCGCCGTGGTGGCAGACTTCGCGCAACTGACGCCCGAGCGCTCCGCCATGGTCACGTCGGACCCGCACCACCCGCGGACCCTGCGCGTGGTCGTCTCGGGCGTAGCGCCGCGTGGGCCAAAAGCCGTGGTTCACGGCGAGCCGCCGCCTGCGGAACTGAGCAAGCATCCGACGCAGATTCGCGTGCGCGTACAGGAGCGCGACGCGACGATTCAAAGCGACCTGGCGTGGCGCGACGTTGCGCCGGAGCGAGCAACCGTTCAGGCCGCTTTCGACGATCACCCTGGCGACCGGCCGGACATGGCCCTGTGGTCTGGCACAGTTTCGTTCGCGAAAAAGCCGGAGCCGGGACGGTTCCGCCTGCTGATCGAAGAGCAGGAGTACGTTTCCGCGAACTACACTCTGTCGGAAGGCCGCGTGGGGCGGCAGCCAGGGCGCTTGATTTACGCCGAGACGTTCGAGTTGGACGACGCGCTGGTGAGCGAGACTTAAGGGGCAAGGGTTTCATCCTCGATGCTGGAATTCAGGTCGGTAAAGCCGGAAGAGTACGAGAGTGTCAGGCTGTTCCTGCACGAGGCGGGCTGGCAGCGGCGCGTCAAAGACCACGAACGCTTCCGGCAGATGATGAAGGAGACGAGCCGAACGGTCGCGGCCTGGGACGGCTCTATCGTCGTCGGCTTCGCCAGGGCAGTCTGCGACGAGGTGTCGAACGGCTACATCTCTATGGTTGCGGTTGCAGAGGACCGGCGCGGGCAGGGCATCGGGCGCAAACTCGTCGAGCACCTCATGGGCGACGACAACAACATCACCTGGGTCCTGCGCGCCGGACGCGGAAGCAGAGGGTTCTGGGAAAAGGTCGGCTTTAAGAGGTCGGAAGTCGCGATGGAGCGCGTCAGGGCCGAGCCCCAGACGGAGTAGGTCACAGGCGAGCGCCCCGTCTTCAGCCTAAAGCATCCACTTGTGCGCGTCCGCGAAGT
>DATEMM010000343.1:0-7488 GCA_035275605.1 Pyrinomonadaceae bacterium | reverse complement strand
GCGCAGCCGCAACGACATCGAGCTGACCAAGAGCAACATCCTGCTCATCGGCCCGACGGGGACGGGGAAGACCTTACTGGCACAAACCCTGGCCCGCATGCTCTCGGTTCCCTTCACCATCGTGGACGCGACGACCTTAACGGAAGCCGGCTACGTCGGCGAGGACGTCGAGAACATCATCCTGAAACTGCTCCAGGCGGCCAACGGGGACGTCGAGCGCGCGCAGCAGGGCATCATCTACATTGACGAAGTAGACAAGATTTGCCGCAAGGACGAGAACCCTTCCATCACGCGCGACGTCAGCGGCGAGGGCGTCCAGCAGGCGCTCCTGAAGATTCTCGAAGGGACGGTCGCCAACGTTCCGCCGCAGGGGGGCCGCAAGCACCCGCACCAGGAGTTCTTCCCAGTCGATACGACGAACATCCTCTTCATCTGCGGCGGCGCGTTCGTCGGACTGGAGAAGGTCGTCGAAAGGCGTTTGCGCAACAAGAGCTTAGGGTTCCACGCCGAGGTCAAGTCGGGCGCGAACCGTCACGCCGAAGCGTTCGCGGCCGTGCAGCCGGAAGACCTTGTGCGCTACGGCCTGATCCCTGAGTTCGTCGGCAGGCTCCCGGTCTGCGGCGTGCTGCACGAGTTGGACGAGGGCGCGCTCATCAAGATTCTGACCGAGCCGAAGAACGCGCTCGTCAAGCAGTACCAGAAGAAGTTCGATTTCGACAACGTCAAACTCAAATTCACGGACGACGCGCTCAAGGCGGTCGCACGCCAGGCTGTCGAGCGCAAAGTCGGTGCGCGCGGATTGATGATGATCCTGGAGGAGCTGCTGCTGGACGCCATGTACACGCTGCCCTCGCAGAAGCGCATCAAGGAGTTCGTTATCACGAGTGAAATGGTTGAGCGCCGCCGCGCAGTTCCCGGCGAGGGCCTGACGGGAGTTGACGGCGCGGCCGCCTGAAGCAGATAGAGCCGGGCTGCTGTTTCCAAATATTATCAGGAAACGAAAGAGCGAAGGGCACACGTCCTTCGCTCTTTCGTTTCCTTGAGGAAATGCTCACGTTAATATTTCTCTGCCGAACCGTTTCACGTAGAGTTCACGGTTGATGGTTGGCGGGCTTTCTTATTTTACCTTTTTACTTTTATCTTTCCAGGGTCTACAATTAGGTTGGTTCACAGGGAAGGGCGAGACGGCGCGAATCGGCTCGCCCTTCTTCACAGGCTTTGACGTTTCAGGCGAAGAGTTAAATCGAATTATGGAAGAATATTCAGATCGCACCCCTTCAGACCTCGCGCGTTATCCGATGGTTCCGATCCGCGACGTCGTCATTTTTCCCTTCACCAAGGTCGCTTTCAAGATTGGACGCCCAGGCTCCGTGCGCGCCCTTGAGGAAGCCCTGGCCGCTGACCGGACCATCTTTCTGGCCACGCAGCACGACGCCAGCGTGGACGAGCCGACGCCCGAGCAGATTTACGGCGTCGGCACTCTGGGTCGCATCCTGCAATCGCAGAAGCAGGACAATGGGCAGATCAAGGTCGTGGTAGAAGGGCGCGAGCGCGCCACAACCGTGCGCGTCGAGAACAACGATGGGGCCTTCACGGCGCTCATCCGCCGCGCGCCCGTCGTCAACGAAGACGGACCCCGAATTGAAGCCCTGACGCAGAAGATTAACCAGCTAGTCGAGCAGCACCTTCGTCTCGCGCCGGACGCGCAGACGGATGCCTTGCAAACCGCCCTGCGCAATCAGGACCCGTCGCACCTGGCCGATGCCCTGGCCTCGCAGCTACGCATCTCGGTCGAGGACAAGCAGGGGCTCCTCGAAATCTTCTCTACACAGGCCCGTTTGCAGCGGCTCGTTGAATTGTTGGAGACGGAGCTCGACAAGAGGCAGCTCGACCGCACCATCCAGACGCGCGTCAAGCGGCAGATGGAGAAGGCGCAGAAAGAGTACTACCTGAACGAGCAGATCAAAGCGATTCACAAAGAGCTTGGGCGCAAGGACGAGAAGGCCGAGCTCGAAGAGCTAAAGAAGAAGATCGAAGAGGCCGGGATGACGGACGAGGCGAAGGAGAAGGCCATGCAGGAGCTGCATCGCCTGGAAGCCATGCCGCCGATGTCCGCCGAAGGCACCGTTTCGCGCACCTACATCGACTGGCTCGTCAGCGTGCCGTGGAAGCAGAAGTCGAAAGAGATTAAAGACCTCTCGAAAGCAGAGGAGGTCTTGAACGAGGACCACTACGGACTGGAGAAAATCAAGGACCGCATCCTCGAATACCTGGCCGTGCGCCAGCTCGTCAAAAACCCGAAGGGCTCCATTCTCTGCTTCGTCGGCCCTCCAGGGGTCGGCAAGACTTCGCTTGGCAAATCAATCGCGCGGGCGACTAACCGCAAGTTCGTCCGGCTCTCTCTGGGCGGCGTGCGCGACGAGGCCGAGATTCGCGGCCACCGCCGCACCTACATAGGCGCTCTGCCCGGCCAGATCATTCAGATGATGAAAAAGGCCGGGACTATCAACCCTCTGATTCTGCTTGACGAGGTTGACAAGCTCGGCGCGGACTTTCGCGGCGACCCGTCGTCGGCCCTGCTGGAGGTCCTGGACCCGGAGCAGAACAACACCTTCCAGGATCACTACCTGGACGTTGAATACGACCTCTCGCGCGTCTTCTTCATTGCGACGGCGAACGTGCTCCACACGATTCCGCCGCCCTTGCAGGATAGGCTTGAGATAATCCGCCTCTCCGGCTACACCGAGCGCGAGAAGCTGGAGATAGCCCGGCGGCACCTCGTGCCGAAGCAGGCCGAGACCAACGGCCTCAAGCCGGAGCAGGTGGAGTTCACCGAAGAGGGACTGCTGGAGATCATACGCCACTACACGCGCGAGGCCGGCGTGCGCAACATGGAGCGCGAGATAGGCTCTTGTATGCGCAAGGTCGCGCGCAAGCTGGTCTCTGAAAACGCCGGCGAGGATTTCAAGGACTCCGTCACGGCCGAGCGCGTGCGCGAGATGCTCGGTCCGATTAAGTTCCGTCAGTCGGGCGTCGCAGCCGAGAGCGAAGTTGGGCTCGCGACCGGCCTGGCGTGGACGGAAGTCGGAGGCGAAGTTCTGCAAATCGAGGCGACTCTCACCAAGGGCCGCGGCGGCGTAACGCTGACCGGCAAGCTAGGCGACGTGATGCAGGAGTCGGCGCAAGCCGCCCTGACCTGCATCAAGGCCCGCGCGGAGCGTCTAGCCATGAGCCTGGATTTCATTCGCAAGCGCGATTTGCACATACATATTCCCGAAGGCGCGATTCCAAAGGACGGCCCCTCGGCCGGGATTACGCTGGCGACCGCGATGGCTTCCGCGCTGATGCGCGTGCCGATTCGCAATAACGTGGCGATGACCGGGGAGATAACCCTGCGCGGGAAGGTGCTTCCCATCGGCGGCGTCAAGGAGAAGGTGATGGCGGCGCACCGTTTCGGCATCACGACGATTATCCTGCCGAAGGACAACGAGAAGGACTTAATCGAGATTCCGGAAGAGGTGCGCGAAGTGATGGACATCAATCTCGTCGAGACGATTGATGAAGTGCTCACGCTCGCCCTCGAAGACGCGTGCCCGACGGACGCCGGCGCGGTGGACGAAGCCAAGGCCCCGCCCATCTGGTCAACGGATCAGCCCACGCAGGGCGTGCAAACCATTGCAGAATAAAAGAAGTGATAAGTGATGAGTGATAAGAGAAAACCGAAGGTCTTTCTTTTACTTATCACTCATCACTTATCACTTGAATAAGTTCCCTCGCCTTAGGCTGCCCGTTTGCGGCGGCAGTAATCACCTGTCAAGCGGACTAAAATGTAATTACATCCCGGCGGCAACTCTCCCTCTGTGGGGGGCGGTTGCGCGCCCACTTCAAATGAGGACGCGATTATGAGCAAGTATGAAGATGCCGACCTGATTCTCAAGCTCTACGACATGCGGCGCGAGGAGGTCATGCGCAAGGCGCGCAACTGGTTTTTCGAATTCAACCCGGAGGGCTTGCAGGATTTTCAGGCCGTGATGATGAGCGAGCACTCGGCCTATTACCGCATGGTCACGACCTACTGGGACATGGCCTGCTCTTTCGTCAACAACGGCGCGATCGACCCGAAGATGTTTGCCGACGCCAACGCCGAGCACATGGCCATCTATCTCAAGCTCGAACCGTTTCTGCCCGAGCTGAGGCAGGTCTTCGACATGCCCACTTACCTACAGAACCTGGAGCAGTGCGTGAAGAGCGGCCCGAACGCCGAAGAGTACATGACGAAGATGCGCGAGCGCTTCGCCAAGTTTCGAGCCATGCGCGAGGAAGCCGCCAAGAAGGCTCAAGCAGGATAACGAAGGGATGAAGGCGGAGGGATGAGGGATGAAAGAGCTTGAGCGAGGGCATCAAGTGAATTAACCATTCAATCGCGCTTTTACTTCATCCCTCATCCTTCATCCCTTATGAAAATTAATAGCGCCGAATTCGTTAAGAGCGCGTTTGCCGAGGTGGACTGGCCGCGGGGTGAGAAGCCGGAGGTGGCCTTCCTGGGGCGCTCGAACGTCGGGAAATCGAGCCTGATTAATTCCCTGCTCGGCGTCAAGGGTCTGGCGCGCACCTCTTCGACGCCGGGCCGAACGCAGGCGCTGAACTTTTTCCTGCTCAACAACCGCTTTCATTTCGTAGACCTTCCGGGCTACGGTTACGCGCGGGTGCCGCGCCAGATACGGGATACGTGGGGCGAGATGGCGACCGATTACCTTGCCAAGCGCAGGCAGCTTGTGTTATCAATTCAGATCGTAGATTCGCGTCACGAACCCACGACATTGGATTTGCAGCTTAACGAGTGGCTTTCCGCTCATGCGAAGCCCCGTATTGTAGTTGCCACGAAATCCGACAAGCTCTCTAACAATGAGTTGCGAAAAAATCTTGAGCGAGTCAAACTGGCCCTCAGTCCAGCGCGGGTGATAGCCTATTCGGCAACCACGGGCCGGGGCCGCGAAGAGGTTTGGCGCGGTATCGAACAAGCGATGGCAGATTTTAGAATTTCTGATTTGTGATTTGTGATTGGATACGGACTAAAGAATTATTTAATCGCTTGACATTTCCCAATCGAAAATCAAAAATCGCAAATCTAAAATTCCCTAGCCCCTTGGTTTTCTTGTAATTTTGTCACGAGGCCACGCGCGGGATGCCGCCGGCATCATATCGAGGCCCTAAATTATTCTTGAACAGTTGAGCGGATTTCCGAAGACGTGAGCCTGCCGGGCAGTAACATCATTGTTGCCTCGCAGATGATTGTGATGAGATAGCGCCCCACACGCGCCTCTGTCCGCTGCGGCCACGCCTACTTGAGAGTTCATCCCCGGTTCATCAATCGGCATCAATCATTTGTCAGCAACAACGCGGCACATTAGCCGTCATGGAAGAAGTCAGAGAACGAGAGCGGCCTGCAACCAATCACGGCCGCATTGAGAAGAAGAGAAATGTCACAACGTACACCACGATCGCGCGCCAGCAGCGCCAGCAGTAGCAGCAGTAGCAGCACCGCCAACGGAGAGAACGGCGCAGCCGTCTCCGCGACCACGGCCACGGCCGAAGCGCCGGAAGAGAAGATCGCCCCGCCCAAGGAGGGCAAGGCCGAAGACATCTTCAATCTGTCGGACCTGAAGGAGATGTCCATCTCCAAGCTCACCCAGATCGCGAAAGGCATGGACGTGCCGGGCGCGACGGGCATGCGCAAGCAGGAATTGATCTTCAAGGTCCTCGCCGCGCAGACGGAGAAAAGCGGCCTTATCTTCTCCGAAGGCGTCCTGGAGACCCTGCCCGATGGGTTCGGCTTCCTGCGCGCGCCCGAATACAATTATCTTCCCGGCCCTGACGACATTTACGTCAGTCCGTCGCAGATTCGCAAGTTCGACCTGCGCACGGGCGACACAGTCTCGGGCCAGATTCGCCCGCCCAAGGAGGGCGAGCGTTATTTCGCACTCATTAAAGTCGAGGCCATCAACTTCGAGGCTCCCGACCAGGCGCGCGAGAAAGTCTTTTTCGACAACCTGACGCCGCTCTACCCGGACGAGCAATTAAAGATGGAGACGGCGAAAGATAATTTGTCGGCGCGCGTGATTGATCTTGTCACACCTATCGGCAAGGGGCAGCGCGGTTTGATCGTCGCCCCGCCGCGCACCGGCAAGACCATGCTCCTGCAAACCATCGCCAACTCCATCACGGAGAACCACCCGGAAGTGACGCTCATCGTGCTGCTGATTGACGAGCGACCCGAAGAGGTCACGGACATGCAGCGCTCGGTCAACGGCGAGGTCATATCCAGTACCTTCGACGAGCCGCCGACGCGCCACGTCCAGGTCGCGGACATGGTGATCGAGAAGGCCAAGCGCCTGGTCGAACACAAGCGCGACGTCGTCATCCTGCTTGACTCAATTACGCGCCTGGCGCGCGCGCACAACGCGGTCGTGCCGCCGTCCGGCAAGATTCTGTCCGGCGGTATCGACTCGAACGCCCTGCAACGCCCGAAACGTTTCTTCGGCGCGGCGCGCAACATTGAAGAAGGCGGCAGCCTGACGATCATCGCGACGGCCCTGATTGACACGGGCTCGCGCATGGACGACGTCATCTTCGAAGAGTTCAAGGGCACCGGCAACTGCGAAATACACCTCGACCGTCGCCTCTCGGACAAACGTCTCTTCCCCGCCATTGACCTGCAACGCTCGGGCACGCGCAAGGAAGAGCTGCTCATCAGCAAGGAAGACCTGAACCGCATCTGGGTCATGCGGCGCGTCCTGAACCCGCTCTCGCCCGTCGAGCAGATGGAAGTCGTGCTCGAACGGCTTGAAAAATCCAAGTCGAACGCCGAATTCCTGGCCTCGATGCAGAGCTAGTGGCCGGTGGTCGGTGGTCAGTGGCCAGTTAAAGACAAATGCTTTTAACTGGCCACTGGCCACTGACTACTGACCACTATTCTTGACAAACAGGGGCGGCGTTCGCATAGTATCCAACTTAACGCTCTATTAATCTGCTCTTTTTGTACGCCCTTTCCCGTGGGGCGCAGTGTGAAGAGATTTGCGCGTCGCGATAATTTCGTCTGAGGCCGTGCCTTTCGCCAAAACGGGCGGGCTGGCCGACGTTGCGGGCGCGCTCCCGAAGGCTTTGAGGGAGAACGGCGAGGACGCACTTCTCGTGCTCCCCCTCTTCGAGCAGATTAAGCGCAACCTGCTCCGGGAACAGATCATTGACAACCTGGAAGTGGACTGGCGTGGCCGCTCCCTTCGCGCGGGCGTCTGGTATTCGGACGCTCCCGGCGCGCCCTCTTTTTTGATTGACGCCCCGGAATACTTCGCGCGCAACTCTATCTACGGCTTTCGCGACGACCACGAGCGTTTCGCCTTCTTCTGCCGTGCGTCCCTGGCGCTCTTCAAACGTCTGGGCGCGCCGCCGGACATCGTTCACGTCAACGATTGGCCCGGCGGTTTCGCA
>DATEMM010000342.1:0-2250 GCA_035275605.1 Pyrinomonadaceae bacterium | reverse complement strand
GGGCTTGTGATTAATTTTGCAGTGGCTCTGGCACAAGATTACGGGCGGGCTGACGCTCGTCAAAGATTTTCTCATCTCTTACGGCCCGCTGGGGCTGTTCAGTATCGCGCTTCTGGATTCGGCGTTGATTCCGCTGCCCGCCGGGCCGGACGTCGTGATGATCCTGCTCACCTTGCAGCACCCCGCGTGGATGCCGATTTATGCGGCGGCCGCCACCTTCGGCTCGGTCGCGGGCTGCGTCATTCTCTACTACATCTCGCGCCGCGCGGGACGGCGCGCTCTGGAGCGCTTTTCCGAAGCTAAACAGGCGCGCGTGAGGAATCTGATAGAGCGCTACGACGTGCTCTCTGTGCTGGTCGCGTCGGTCCTGCCGCCGCCCTTCCCCTTCAAGCTCTTCATCATCACGAGCGGGGTCTTCGGCCTCAACGTCGTGCGCTTCGCCGCCGCCATAGCGGTCGGGCGCGCCATACGCTTCCTGCTCGAAGGCTACCTGGCCGTGCGCTACGGCGACCAGGCGGAAGTCATCTTCAAACAGTACTTCCCCTGGATAGGCTTAGGGCTGGCCGCCCTCATCGTCCTCATCTTCCTCGTGCGCTTCGTGTGGAAGAGAAAGAAACGAGCCGGGAATGAGCCACAAAGGCACGGAGACACGGAGAAGAAAAGTTTAAACCAATAATTTCAAATTTCAGATTTGAGATTTCAGATTTGCGATTTGAAATCTGGGATTTGAAATCTGAATTTCCTAAGTTTTCTCTGTGTCTCTGTGCCTTCAGTAGCTGATTAACTGAGTTAGCAATCGCCGTTCGGGTTGAAGCTGAAGAGGCGCGCGCCGGCCACGTCGCGGACGCCGTGCTGGCCCAGGCGGTCTAGCATTCTGAGGAAGATTTCGGCGGTTGCGAGCGCGTCGTCCGCGGCGCGGTGGCGGTTGAGAATCTGAATCGCGAAATGCTCCGCGACCGTGTGCAGCCTGTAGTTCATGAGGCCAGGGAAGATGCGGCGCGAGAGCTTGACCGTGCAGAGGTGCGTGTTGGCCATTCTCCTTCCGGGGAAGACGCGCGCCAGCTCGTGGTTCAGGAACCTGACGTCGAACGGCGCGTTGTGCGCGACCAGCACGGCCTCGTCTGCGAACTCCAGCCAGGCCTGCGCCACGTCGGCGAAGATAGGCGCGTTCCTGACCATCTCGTTCGTGATTCCGGTCAGCTCGACGATGAAAGGCGGGATGGTTGTTTCCGGGTTGACCAGGGTCTGAAACTCGGCGACGATACGGCCCCGGCTGACGCGATAAGCTCCCACCTCCGTGATGCGGCACGGAGGAGTTTTCGCTCCCGTGGTCTCGACATCGACGACGACGAAGTCCGACTCGGCGAGCAGACGCGCCTCCACGTTTTCGCAGTCGAGCTCGACCATAGAGCCGTCGCGGAGCAGAAAGCGGTGATCGTCCTTAATCAGGTCGGAGACGAGCATGACGGCCAGCGCCGCGTCCAAATCGGGAAGCTTGAGGACTATGTCTGCGATGTCTACAGCCGGAGCGCGGCCTCCGCACACGCGCAGCATCTCCAGAGTTTCCTGGACGAGCGCGGAGTCCGATACTAGATTACGACGCGGCTGCATTGCCCGGCATTGTAGCGCGAAAGAGAATCTTTGGAAACGAGGTCCGTAGTCCTTTGCAAACAGAGGAAGTCATCGAAAGATTCAGGCAAACGGGCGCGCTGCTCGAAGGGCACTTCGTCCTGTCGAGCGGCCTGCACAGCACAAACTACCTGCAATGCGCGCTCCTGCTCCAACACCCGGAGGAGGCCGAAAGATTCGGGCAGGCCATCGCCGAGCGGTTCAGCGGGCAAAGGATCGAGACGGTCGCCGCGCCCGCCATCGGAGGGCTCATCATCGGCTACGAAGTGGCGCGGGCCCTCGGAGCCAGATTCATCTGGACTGAGCGCGAGGCCGGGCAGATGACGCTCAGGCGCGGCTTCACCATCCGGCCGGGCGAGAGCGTGCTCGTCGTCGAGGACGTCGTCACGACCGGGGGCTCTACGCGCGAAACCGTCGAGGCGCTGCGCGCGGCAGGCGCACACGTCGTCGGCGCTGCCTCCATCATTGATCGCTCATCAGGGCGCGCCGACGTAGGGGTTCCACGCCTGGCCCTGGCCACCCTGGACGTGCCGGCGGTCGCGCCCGCCGCCTGCGCCGCCTGCGCGCGCGGCGAGCAGGCCATCAAACCGGGAAGCAGGAAACAGTAAGCAGTGGTCGGTG
>DATEMM010000341.1:0-6280 GCA_035275605.1 Pyrinomonadaceae bacterium | reverse complement strand
GGGGATTCGGGCAGCGTGGTTGAGTTGACGCAACGAGATGAGGTTGATTTACTGAACGGCGCTTATCCGATGTAGGGTTACTTAAAGAAGCCTTCCGGAATATCTCTAAACACTCTCACGCGAGTGAAACAAAAAAGGCTGGCAAGTGTTGAGACTTGCCAGCCTTTGCCATAGTCGGAAACCTTTAAACTCACTGTCCGAATCTTTGCCTGTCCTCGGCGGAGTTGAGCAAGCCGTTGCTCATCGTGCGATAAAGGCCCGGCGTCCGATAACGTCCAATTGAAGAAATTGTTAGGAGCAATCCTTATCAATCAGCGGAGAGAATCGTCATCAATCAGCTCGGGCCAGACCTCTTCATCCTCTTCGGTCTGCTTCTCCAGCATCAATTGAGCGTTGCGTAGATTGGCGGACAGTCTCCTGTTTTGGCGCTCCAGCTCTTCCAGGCGTCGCTTGAGCTGCCGGTTCCTGGTTTCGAGAGCCATCAGGGAGACGAACTCCATCCCGGCAATACAGGCCAGTGCGAGGGCGAAGATGAATGCTAAATAGACCATCGTCGTAAAAACTGTGTGGCTTGAAAATTCAACATCTATTGGCAGGCATCCACGTCAGCGCTTTTTGCCCGCTCGCTTTCGTCCGCCGGAGCTTTTACCGGAATCCCGCCTGCGAAACCGCCCGGCTCCTTCTTCTATCAATCTGGCGGCCTTGATAGGGCCGAAGCGCCCGAGCGGCTTGAACTTCTTCCCCTTAATCTCATTATACGAGATGAAAAAGTGCTCGATCTCGTCAAGCAGGACAGTGCTGATGTCCGCCAGCGTGCGAACCTCACGGTGCGTGCGCGAATCTGCGGCCACGGCGATCAGCCTGTCGTTGCGCGTCGTCTCGCCATCGCGCTCCGTCTGCTCGGCCTCTATGACGGCGACGAGGCGGGAGGGGACCAGGCAGCCAGGGAACGCAGGCTCGTCCATCAGCAACAGCACGTCAACGGGGTCTCCGTCTCCACCCACGGTCGAGGGTATAAAGCCGAAGTCGAAAGGGAAGACCGCTCCGGCTGGAAGCACTCCCCCGAGCTTGAAGAGCTGGTGCTTCTCATCATAGTTGTATTTGTTCCGGCTCCCCTTCGGCGTTTCGATGATGACGTTTAGTTCGTCCGAATCGGATGCGTAAACGTCCAACCCCGTCAGGCCGCGGGGCGAGAAACTTTTTGCCGTCATTGCACCCACCTTGTCTGTTGTCAAGACTATCTTTCGACCCGTATCACTTCCACGTCGCGTTCGCCGACGATCTTCCAGTCGGAATTAATCTTTCGCCAGCGCAACTCCTGTATGACCTCGCCGCTTTCCGGCCTGGCGCCGCCAAAGTTCCAGCTCTTACGAAAACGCATGGTCGCCGTCTGATTGTCCGGGCCGAGCTGAATCTCCGGCTCGCCCGCGCGAACGTCCACGGAGCCCGCCTGTGCCAGCAATCGGCCCTTCTCGGCGCGCACGGACGCGAGCGTGGCGTTGCGCTTTAAGTAGAAGATTTCCAGGGTCGGCGCGTAGAAAGAGATTTGTTTGTCCAGATCGCGGCTGTTTGTCGCGTTGACCCACGCGTTAAGCGCTGCTCTCAATTCGGACCTGGCGTCGCGTGGCACGTCCGCCGGAGGCTCGCTGCCTCTGCCTTGAGTCGGAGCTGGCACAGCGTCGTTAGCCTTCACGCTCGGAGCGGGAGTAGGCCGCCCCGACTCAGTCTTATTTGATGAAAGGGAAGCATTGCCGGAAGCGTCGCCGGACGATCTGCTTAAGGCCAGCCAGAGCGCGACGCCTACAAATCCCAACGCGAAGATAGAGACTGCGATGACGAGCAGGGATTTACGAGCACCTTGTCCGTGGTCCTCTTTAACAAGTCTCGGCTCGACCAGTGCCGCAGATGTATCCGGCTCCTCCAGTATCTTCTCCGCCGCTTTTTGATTCTGCGCCGGGGTGGGTTCCGAAACTTTCGTCACCAACTCGGTAGCCATCTCTACAGGCGCGACGTAGCCCTGTACGGATGGATCATCAACGGCCCCAGATACAGAAGAGAGGTGTTCCAGGGTCGGCCCACCGGCGCGATTGGTAATCTTGTCCGTAGACACAAATGCCTTCGTCTCGCGGTCCGTAATTGGGCCAACGGGTTTTGGCGTACTCTCAGGATGCTCGCGCTCTCCTGTTATCAGAGTCTCGTCAAGGAGCTGCGTGCCTGCCGCTTCGTCCAGCATCCGTGCGAAGTCCGCAGCGGTCGGCGGGCGCTTTTCCGGGTCCTTATTCAGAACCTGCTGCAACAGTTGATCCAGTTTCGCGGGAACATCCGCGCGAGCCTCTTTGAGGGAAGGCGGCGGCTGTTGAATATGCTTGATGGCAATGGCGGTCGCCGTCGGGGCGTCGAAGGGCGGGCGTCCGGCGAGCATCTCGTAAAGAATCACGCCCATGCTGTAAATGTCAGAGCGTGCGTCCGTGTGATGCCCGGAACATTGTTCCGGCGACATGTAGCGCGGCGTGCCTATGAGCGAGCCGGACGAAGTCAACCCGCCCCCGGTCGTCGAATACTCCTTGAGCTTGGCGACGCCGAAGTCTACGACTTTGGCCTGTAGCTTCTCCTGATGATCGCGCGTCAGGATGATGTTCGAAGGTTTCAGGTCGCGGTGGATGATGCCGCTACGGTGCGCCGCGTCAATTCCGCTCGCCACCTGCTCGCCGATTTCCGCCGCCTCTGAGATTGTCAGAGCGCCCGCCGCGTCCATGTACTCGCGCAGGGTCTGCCCTTCGATCATCTCCATGACGATGTAGGCCCCGCCGCCCTGTAGAACCCCGTAGTCGTAAGTGTCCGCAATGTTAGGGTGGTTGAGGCGGGCGGCTGCGCGCGCCTCACGACGGAAGCGTTCCAGCGCGTCTGCGTCCGCGGTGAAGTCCGAGAGGAGGAGTTTGATTGCGACTGGACGGTCCAGGTCAACGTGTGTGCCAGCGTAAACCGCTCCCATCCCGCCACGCCCGAGCAGGCGATCCAGGCGGTACTTCTCTGCAATCATGCGTGTGCCCTGACGCGAGGCGACGAGCGCCGTCTGATCGTTCAGACACGCGGTCTCCGCGTCCTCGTAGCAGCGATGGCAGACAGGGCAGAGTTTCATGATAAAGATGGGGCCACAGGCTCTCGATCCCACCAGCCTCAGACAAAAAAGCGATTTTATCCGAAGAAGACTTCGGCCACACGGTAAATCTCTTCGCTCAGACGGTTGAGTTCGCTGACCGCCTCTTCGAGGGGGATGGCTCTGATTTTATTGCCCTGAAGGGCAGCCATCTGCCCCCACTGCTCAGCCAAGACCATCTCGTAAGCCTTAACGCCCAGGCGCGTCGCCAGCACACGGTCGAATGGGGAAGGAGAGCCACCGCGCTGCACGTAGCCTAGTTTAGTGACGCGCGTCTCGATGCCCGTGCACTGCTCTATCTCGTGCGCCAGGATTGTGCCAATCCCGCCCAGCCTATCGTGCCTGTAAATCTGCTCGCTCACTTCGCCGGTCAGAAAATCTTCATCCGGGTGCGGGTGCGCGTCCTCCGCGACGACTACGATGGAGAATGCCTGGCCCTGCTCCTCGCGGTGCCTGAGCAGCTCGCAGACGCGCGACAGTCTGAAGGGATGTTCGGGGACAAGGACGACGTCTGCGCCGCCGGCGATTCCGCCATAAGCTGCGATCCAGCCTGTGTGCCGGCCCATCACCTCTATGACCATCACGCGATGATGCGATTCGGCGGTCGAGTGCAATCTATCGACCGCGTCAGTGACGACGCCGACCGCCGTGTCAAAGCCGAACGTAAAGTCCGTGCCGCGTATGTCGTTGTCAATCGTCTTCGGGATACCCACCACCGGAAGCTTATGGTTGCGCCAGATGTCCAGCGCAGCCGAGAGCGTCCCATCGCCGCCGACGACAATCAGGGCCGTGAGCCCGAACTTTCTCCAATTCTCCTTCAGTAGCTCAATCGTCTCAGGGTTTTGCGTGGGGTTGAGGCGCGACGTCCCTAGAATTGTTCCGCCGCGCGGGAGGATGCCCCTGACGGATGAGCGCGTCAAAGGCTCAACATCCGCCTCGACCAACCCGCGCCAGCCATTCTTAATCCCAAGTATCTCGTTGCCGTCTACCAGCGCGCGCCTGACCACTGCGCGAATGACTGCATTAAGTCCCGGACAATCGCCGCCCGCCGTGAGAATCCCTATCTGCTTTTTCATTATCACAAAAAAAGTAAGCGGCTCCTTCAAACGCTCGCGCGGTCGAAGGCCGCCCGCTCTCCGCGTCCGATATTGAAAGGGGCGGATTGCGGAGCCGCTCAAGCCAAAAAAATCTATTAATTGCGTTCAGGGGAAATCGCGTCCTATAATCGCGCGACGAGATACAGCCTGTCAATTAGTTGTCGGAAAGCGGAGCCCAGTACGGCTTGTTGAAGCCATCTGCGCTCGGTGATTATCGTGTCGGCGAATCAGAACCCGCTGATCCTGAGTATTGAAACGGCAACGCGCGCCGGCAGCATCGTCGTCACGCGCGGCGAGACGCAGCTAGCTGCGCGCACTGGCGCAGCCTCCGTTTCCCATTCATCGCACCTGCTCCAACACGTCGAGAGTGCGCTTGAGGAGGCGGGCGCAGCGCTCCATGACGTTGATTTTTTCGCAGCCGCAGTTGGGCCGGGGAGCTTCACAGGATTGCGAATCGGTCTGGCCACAGTGAAAGCTTTCGCGGCGACGCTCGGGCGTCAATGCGTCGGGGTGCAGACCCTGCATGCGGTGGCGCGCGGCGCTGGCGAATCAGACCGGACGCTGGCGCTGCTCCCGGCAGGACGCGGGGAAGTGTATGCTCAACTCCTGGCGGTCTCGGGCGACGGTGACGTTCGCCCCCTGGCCGCCCCGGCTAATCTTTCGCCGCGGAAGCTGCTTGAGAAGTTTGGTAAAGAGCCAATTCTGAAATGGGCAGGGGAGGGTGCATCTCTTCACGCGGAAGCAATCAAGGAGCAGGCCCAGGCGGAAGGAGTTTCGTTTGTGGAAGGTGTGCCGAATGATGAGCCAGAGAAGAGCTTGGAGCGAAGGTGGGTGCTTGCGACTTCTTCAGAAATTTTAGCAGCGGACGTTGCCGGACTGGCCCTGCTTCGCATTCGCGCGGGCGAGGCTGTGGCCCCGCAGCAGTTACAGGCCGTTTACGTGCGACCATCCGACGCAGAGTTGAACGAACAATGGCAGGAGCGGAAACATTGAACGCGGCGAGTGAAGCGCAGGAGTTCTATCTCTCACAGATGACCGAGCACGACCTGCTCGAAGTAGTCGAGATCGAAGAGTCATGCGGGCTGAGCCGCTGGGGCTGGGAGGCTTATCATGCTGAACTGGCACAGGAGAGGCGCTCCGTGATGCTGGTGGCGAGACGGCATTACTCCAGCGATGCACAGGGGCAGCGTGTTAGCGGATTCATTGCTTCCAGGCTGGTGGCGGATGAGCTGCACGTCAACAACGTCGCAGTCAGGCCCGAATCCCGCCGTCTAGGGATTGCCAGGCGACTGCTGGAGACGGCTTTGGCCGAAGGGGCGCGGATGGGAGCCGTGACGGCCTTTCTAGAAGTGCGGGCCGGGAACGCCTCCGCCCAGGCGCTTTACGAGCGGTGTGGTTTCAAAGTGACGGGGAGGCGTCCGGGCTATTACACGCAGCCGTTGGAAGACGCGCTCGTGATGAGTCTCGCAATCCGCCGTTGAGCTTGATATGTCCGCGCATTTTGAGCTAACATTTTCATACTGAAAGGCGCTGGTGTCATCCAATTCCGAAGCGACATTGGCGAAAGTAAACTGCCGACCAACGCACCACAAAGGAGGACTTCCCTAAATGGAAATGACCAACACGGACAGCTTAAAAGAGCAACTGATGATGAGCGACCCTGGGTTTCGCGAACTGGCGCGCGAGCATGGTCGCTATGAAGAACGCCTGAGCGAGTTGTCCGCGCTTGCATACCCCAGCGACGAAGAGCAGTTGGAGGAGATTACTTTAAAGAAGAAGAAATTAGCACTAAAAGACCAGATGTATTCGATGATGTTGCAATACCAAAAAGCACAGAGCTTGAGCCACTGAAACTGCCGCCCAGCAGCAGTTTCTCCGAGTTTAAGGATTTGAAGGGGACGTGGAACCAGAGTTGCGCGTCCCCTTTCGCGTATCGAAGCCTTTAAAAGGATTTTGGCAAATAAACATTGAGTATCGTTAGGGAAGGTATTCCGTTCATTCTGGTGCCGCTGATCGTGAGTATTGC
>DATEMM010000340.1:0-4679 GCA_035275605.1 Pyrinomonadaceae bacterium | reverse complement strand
GGACGAGCAATTTACGGATTCTTATCCTAATGCCCTGCACAATGATTTTGAGCCGGTCGTCTTTCAGCTAAAACCGGAAATCGAGCGCGCCAAAAACGGCCTCTTGCGGGCGGGGGCGCGCAAAGCTTTGCTCGCCGGGAGCGGCTCAAGCGTTTTTGGAGTCTTTGACAAAGGGGAAGCGCGGGAGAGCGCGGTTCGAGAACTCGGGCGGGAAAGCGGCTGGCGCGTCTTTCCCTGCGCGACGCTCTCTCGCGACGCCTATCTTGCGGCACTCGGCGCGTGCGCGGCTCCTCTACGGTAGGGCGCGCGCGTGGCGATTGTCAGGATTAACACTGGGGCGTAGCCAAGTGGTAAGGCACCGGTCTTTGGAATCGGCATTCGTAGGTTCGAATCCTTCCGCCCCAGCCAATACGACAGTGGTCAGAAGCAGTGGTCAGTAGTCAGTGGTCAGTGGCCAGTGAAAAACAGAAACTCGGCGCTGCTCATCGTCTTTCTTTTAACTGACCACTGACCACCGACCACTGACCACTGTTACTGATTATGAGTACGACCGGCGGCATAAAGGTTTTTTCGGGCAACGCGAATCGCGCTCTGGCCGAGGAGATTTGCCACTATCTGAGCTGCGACCCTGGGCGGGCCATCACGGAACGTTTTTCTGACGGTGAGTTCAACTTTCAGATTGACGAGAACGTGCGCGGCGGCGACATCTTCATCATCCAGCCGACCTGCCCGCCCACGGACGCGCACCTGATGGAGCTGCTCGTCATGCTGGACGCCTTTCGCCGCTCGTCGGCCGAGCGCATCACGGCTGTCATCCCGTACTACGGCTACGCGCGCTCGGACAAAAAGGACCGCCCGCGCGTGGCGATTGCGGCCAAGATGGTGGCGAACCTGATAGCGACCGCAGGCGCGCAGCGAGTCCTGACGATGGATTTGCACGCGGCGCAGATTCAAGGCTTCTTTGACATCCCCGTCGATCACCTTTACGCGGCCCCCGTGATGATCGGCCATTATCAGGAGTACCCCTTGTCGAATCTGACCGTGGTCGCGCCCGATACGGGCGGCGCAGAGCGCGCCAGGGCCTACGCCAAGCGGCTGAACGCGGAGCTGGCGCTCTGCGACAAGCGGCGCGAGAAGGCTAACGTCGCGGAGGTGATGAACATAGTGGGCGACGTGCGCGGGCGCAGTTGTTTGATTGTTGACGACATGTGTGACACTGGCGGCTCTTTGACGAAGGTCGCGCGCGCGCTGAAGGAGAACGGGGCCGGGCGCATCCACGCCTGTTTTACGCACCCCGTCCTGTCCGGCCGCGCCTGCGAGAAGCTGGCCGAGTCCGACATAGAGCAGATGGTCGTGACCAACACCATTCCGCTGCACGACGGCGCGTGTGAGTTGGAGAACATACAGGTCTTGAGTATCGCACCGCTCCTGGCGAAAGCGATCAAGTCGATCCACGAGGAGACCAGCGTCTCCTCGCTCTTCGTCTGAAGGGCAAAAACTTATTTTCGAGAGAGCGAGTACAAACAAATCATGGCAGAGAGAAAAGAGATCATCATCCGCGCGACGCAGCGCGGCGGGCGCGGTAAGAACGATGCGCGACGCGCGCGGCGCGATGGCTTCGTCCCGGTCACTGTTTATGGGGGCGAGGGCGAGGCCGTTTCGGCCATGGCCCCTTTGCGCGAGCTGGCGGCCATCCTGCGCTCGGACGCGGGCTACAACTCCATCTTCACGCTCGACGTCGAGGGCGTCGGCCCGAGCGAAGTGATGTTCCACGACCGGCAGATTGACCCTGTGCGCGGCCGCCTGGTTCACGCCGATTTGAAGCGGCTGGTCAAGGGACAGAAGATCGAAGTCACCGTCCCGCTCCATCTCACGGGTGAGCCCATCGGCGTGCGCGACGAGCAGGGCGTGCTTGAGCAGATCATGCGCGAGATAGAGATTCGCTGCGACCCGCGCAACATTCCGGACGCGATCAATCTGGACGTGGCGAATCTGAAAGTTCACGACGTGCTGCACGTCTCGGACATCCCGGCCGACCCGAACATAGAGATTCTGGAGGAGCCGGAGAGCGTCATCGCCACGGTCGGCATCGTCCGCGAAGAGCCCGTCGAAGCTCCGGCCGTAGAGGAAGAGCCGGCTGAGCCCGAAGTCATCGGCAAGGGCAAGAAGGACGAAGAGGAAGGCGAGGCGAAGTAAAAGCCGAAGGGGCAGGCGTTTGCTACGGCGCTCCTTCCCGTCTTTACCTTTTAGCTTTTACCTTTTGCCTTATGCTGATCGTCGGTCTCGGCAACCCCGGCGCGGAGTACGAGAAGACGCGCCACAACGTCGGCTTCATGCTCGTTGACCTGCTGGCTCTCTCTGCGGGAGCGCAGGTCAAGCGAAAAGATTGCCGCGCGCTCGTCGGGCGCGCCGAAGTGGAAGGCGTCAGGGTCGAGCTCGTCAAGCCGCAGACCTACATGAACCTGAGCGGCGAAGCGGTGGCCTGTCTCCTGGCCAAAGGAGATTCGCAGAGAAGCGCCGCACGCGACCTCGTCGTCATCAGCGACGACCTGGCGTTGCCCTTCGGGACGATACGCCTCAGACGCCGCGGCTCAGCGGGCGGGCACAACGGCCTGAAGTCGATCATCGCGGCGACGAAGACGGACGAGTTCATGCGCCTGCGAATCGGCATTCAGCCAGAGCATCCCGTAGGAGACACCAGGAGATTCGTCCTGGATGAATTCTCCAGGCAAGAGCGCGACGAGCTTGAAAAGATTTTAGAAAGGAGCGCAGACGCGCTCCGCGCCGTCCTCCGAGACGGCATTGACAAGGCAATGGCACAATACAACAGTAGTCAGTGAACAGTTTTCAGTTTTCGGTTTTCAGTTTTCAGAAAAGACAACTTGCTTTTGCTGAAAACTGAAAACCGAAAACTGAAAACTGATTACCGACTCTTTTCCTTCTTGCTTCATCCCACAGGGTTGAGGCTAGACATCCAAGAGGAGGATGAATTTTGGCTACTCAGAGAACCTATGAGGTGATGTTCATCGTGGACGCGAAGGCGACCGACGAGGAACTGACACGCCTGAACGAAACCCTGCAACAAGTCATCACGGACCAGGGCGGCTCCATCACCAAGCACGAGAACATGGGACGCCGCCACCTGGCCTATCCCATCGGCCGCCAGACCGAAGGTCACTATGTGCTCTTCGAGGTAGACGGGTCGGGCCGCGAGATTGCCGAGCTGGAACGCCGCATGCGCGTCAACGATCAGGTCATACGCTACATCACCGTGCGTGTTGACGAGGATCGCCGCCGCGCCGAGAAGTTCAAGGCCAAGCGCGCACGCAGGGCCAGCAAGCGCCCTTATTCCGGCTCCAACGCCGGAGGAGCGACGTCGTCGTCGTCGCGCGGTGGCGGCGGCGGCGAGGCCAGGCAATCGAGCGCTCCCAGCGAGGCTGACGAATCATAAGACAACAGGGAAGTCTGGAAGTCTAGAGTCAAGAGTCTCGGGTTAACTGGTCAAAAGCAATTCTTTCTTTTGACTCCGGACTTCAGACTCCAGACTCTAAGACTCTTTATGAGAGGATTGAGAAGATTATGTCCAGTAATTATGACGAGCGTGACCGCGGCTTTGACCGCGATGAGGATGGCGATGGGGGAGGGCGCGGCGGGCGCGGGGGCGCTGGCGGTCGCGGCGGCGGTCGCCGCATGCACCGGCGCAAAATCTGTCGCTTCTGCATAGAGAAAGTCGATCTGATAGATTTCAAGGACGTGAAGCTTTTGCAGGGCTACATCCCGGAGCGCGGCAAGATTCTGCCGCGTAGAATCTCCGGGGCCTGCGCCACGCACCAGCGCATGTTGTCGGAAGCGATCAAGCGCGCGCGCAACATCGCGCTCTTGCCCTACGCCACAGACTAAAACGAAGGAGGAAGAGAAGAAAATGGCACACACAAACGTCCTCCTGCGCGAAGACATAGACGATTTGGGAGCGCGCGGCGAGATTGTCAGAGTGAAGGCGGGCTACGCGCGCAACTACTTGCTGCCGCGCAAGCTCGCGGTCCAGGCCACGGCCAGCAACGTCAAGCAGATCGAGCAGGAGCGCGCCGCGCTCCTTAAGAAAGAGGCCAAGGAGAAGCAGACCGCCGAGGCGCAGGCAGCGCAGATGCAGTCCCTGCGTTTGAGCTTCACGCGTAAGGTCGGCGAGCACGGCATGCTCTACGGCTCCGTCACCTCGATGGATATTGCCGAGGCCCTCAAAGAGCGCGGCTACGAAGTTGACCGCCGCCGCATCACTCTGCGCGACGCCATCAAAGAGACCGGCGAGTTCACCGTCCCGGTGCGTCTGCACCGCGAAGTGACCATAGAGGTTCCGGTCGAAGTCGTGGCCGAGGGCGGCGCGGCGAACACGGAGGCCCCGGCGGCGCAAGCCACGGCGGAGCCTCAGCCGGAAGCCGAAGGCGGCGAAACCGCGACCGAGGCGACCGACTCAGAGCAGGGACACGACGTCGGCAACGGCTAAAAACAGGTGCGCTGGCGCGACCTCTGAGGAATCGTTGTCGTGCCCGCGCACCCTGTAGTATAGTGCGCTGCAAGCGCGGCGCGAGCGCCCGTCCGTAGGGTGTTGAAAGGCACACGCCGCGCTTGCAGCCTTTTTGTCTTTACCCGCGGGGCCGTCTTCAACCTTTAGTTTTCATACG
>DATEMM010000339.1:0-3341 GCA_035275605.1 Pyrinomonadaceae bacterium | reverse complement strand
ATTCCCAGTGCGAGTTGAAAGGCTTGCGCTCGCCTGTAATCACGTCATAGGCGAACATGTCCAGTCGCCGCGCGGCGACTATCCTTGGGTCCAGTTGACGGATGGTCCCGGCGGCGGCGTTGCGCGGGTTGGCGAAGCGCGGCTGCCCTTCCTCTTCGCGCTCGGCGTTAATCTTCTCGAATACGCTTCTGGACAGGTAAGCTTCGCCGCGCACCTCCACTTCCCTTTTGTCCGTCACTTTCAATTTGAGCGGGACGGTGCGAATCGTGCGCGCGTTCTGCGTCACATCTTCGCCGACGCGCCCGTCGCCGCGCGTCACGCCGCGCACGAGCAGACTGTCCTGGTAATGAAGCGAGATGGAGAGGCCGTCTATCTTCAGCTCTGCGACGTAATCAAAGCTGCGCCCGTCGGCCAGACGCCGGCAACGCTCGTCGAAGGCGCGCAGGTCGTCTATGTTATAGCTGTTGTCGAGCGAGAGCATCGGGCGGCGGTGCACGTACTCCGCGAAACCTTCCGCGGGCCGCCCCCCAACACGTTGCGTCGGGCTGTCAGGCGTGATGAGTTCCGGGCGCTCGCTTTCGAGCTGCTGAAGGCGAGTCATCAGCGCGTCGTATTCGGCGTCTGTGATTTCCGGGTTGTCGTGGACGTAGTAAAGCTCTTCGTGGCGGCGAATCTCATCTCGCAGACTCTGGATTTCGCCCTCGGTTCTCTGTCTGCTCGTGGACAACTTACCCCTCACCCTCTTCCGAATCTACTTACAGGTTAGCCTTCTAATCATAGCCGAACGAGGCGGGATGGCAAGTCTAGCCTCTGGAGAGGACGAGGGCGGTTGACGTCTTGTGCCCCCCGCTCTTCGTGTGCCTGGCCTCTTGCCCGAGGTGGTGTATGACGCGCCCGAAGAATTTGACGCTCTGTAGGAAATCGTCCAGGCGTATGTTCTCGTCCGGCCCGTGCGGGTTCGACCCGGCGTAGCTCGTGCCGAAGGAGACGACGGGCATTGGCGGCTTCGTCGTCCCGCAGATAGCGCCGACGGGGCCGCTGGCAGGGTCGAGCGGGTAGACAATCGCCGGGCCGTCGTAAACCTCCGGCGCGGCGTCAATCGCGGCGCGCGCGACCGAGGACTCTCTCGAAGATTTGATGACGGGTGCGCTGCCAAGCTCGATGAGTTCCACGTCCTTGAAGCCGCGCACGTCCAGGTGCTCTCTCAGCAGGGAGACGACCACTTCCGGCGTCAGGTCCGGCACAAGGCGAAAGTCCAGGCGGGCCATGGCGTAACTCGGCAGGACGGTTTTTGGCCCGGCCTCCGTGTGGCCCGTCTGGATTCCGCAGATGGTGCAGGTCGGGCCGAAGATGTGCTCTTTGACGAGCGTGCCGCCTCGCATCCCGCGCACCCAGTGGCTGATGCGAAACTCGCGCTTGAGGCCCGCCTCGTCCAGTTGAATCTCCTTGAGCGCCTCGGCGTCTTCCGGCGCGATGGGCGCGACGTGCGACGAAAAGCCGTCAATCGTGATGACCCCTTTCGGCGAGGTGACGGTCGAGAGCGCCTGAACGAGCCGCCAAGCGGGATTTGGCACAATCGCTCCCCACTTCGAATGCAGGTCGGAGCGCGCTCCGTGGACGCGCAGCTCTATGAAGGTGATGCCCTTGAAGCCGAGGCTGATGACGAAACGCTCCTGCGTATCCTTGTAGCCTTCCTCCCAGATGACGCCCTCGGCGCTGAGAAGCTCGGCGTTCTCAGGCGCGAAGCGATAGAGGCTCGGGCTCCCCATCCCCGCTTCACCCTCGACGATGAAGCGCAGGCAGACGGGCAGCTTGCCGAAGGTCTTCTGGTAGGCTTCGACCGCGGCCAGGCGCGCGACCAAATCGCCCTTGCTGTTGGCCGCGCCGCGCGCGTAGAGCTTGCCGTCAACGACCTCTGCGGCGAAAGGCCCGGCTGACCAGCTCGTCAACTGGCCGACCGGCGCGACATCATAGTGACCGTAGACCAGAAAGCTGTGCGGGCCAGCGCCGCATTCGCCGAAGATGAGAGGGTAGCCACTGCCGACCTTGAAGACGCGTGTGCCAGCCCCGCAGCGCTGCATCAACTTTTCGATGGCCTCGGCCATCGCGCGCATCCCCGTCCCGCGTGCCGCCACCGACGGCATGCGGCAGACCGATTGCAGCCGCTCCGTAAAGGCGCGTGCATGACGGTCAACGTAACGGTCGAAACGGGCAAAAATCATAATAAAGAAGTGATGAGTGCTGAATGATAAGTGATAAGAGAAAGCATGGAATCTTTCTTTTACTTATCACCTATCACTTATCACTTTCATAAAGTAAATATTTCGGGTGCGTGTCGTCGCGTTGAAAGCTGGCGCAGACGAGTCCGGCGGCGAAGGCTTCTGCGAATTCGGCGCGGACGCGTAGTTGTTCGCGGAGCGCGGCGTGTGCGTCCTGTCGAATTAGCGCGGCCCAGTCGGGGGGAATCTCTATCGTCGCGGCAGGGGCCGGCAGGGCGTCGGGCTCTCGCCCAGAGGCCAGACTGCGAACTCTCGCAGAGTCCAGTTGCCAGTCGGCGAAGAGGCGGTCGCTGTCCAGGTGTACGTCGCCGCCCTCGCCGCCCGGCGTCGTGCTGTAGTCCGTGCCGTAGAAGTTGACGCCGTAGGAGCTGACGGTGACGCCCAGCCGGTTGAGATTGAAGTGCGCGTTGCGTGCCTGCATGGGGTCCCAGGTCCACTTGATGAACTTTCTGCCCTCATTCAGCGCCCGCTCTCTTTGCGCCCACTTGAGGCGCGCGCCCACTCCCTTGTTCTGAAAAGCGCGTGCCACCGCCATCATGTGCGAGTAGCCTATGATCTCGTCAGGCGCTCGCACGGCCACCATGTGATGAACGAAGCCGACCATCTCGCCGCCCGCGAACGCCCCCAGCGTCCAACCGCCCGCGCGCCGCGTGACGATCAAGTGGCGACGCGGCGAGATTTCCAGCTCGGGCAGGGCGAAGGCCTCGCGCTGCAACTCTATGCACCGATCGTACTCTTCAATCGTCGTGCAGTCGCGGACCTCTATTTCCGCCGGGTGATTTTGGGCTGACGTCTGCTCCATTTTAATTGATGGTAAATGGTAAATAGTAAATGGTAAATAGACGAAGCCCATTCACCATTGACCATTCACTATTTACCAGATTTTTACCTTGCTTCAGTTGGCCGGATGGGGAGTTCGATGACGACCCGAAGGCCGCGCCCCGCAGGGTTTTCCAGCGTCACCGTTCCGTCTAGGGCGTCTATCAGGCGGCGCGCGATCACCATGCCGAGTTCGTTCATGCTGGTCGCGCGCTCGCTCGGGGCGTCTATGTCTACCGGCTC
>DATEMM010000338.1:0-5284 GCA_035275605.1 Pyrinomonadaceae bacterium | reverse complement strand
CGCGGCGGCGGTTGGTCTCGTCAATGGCGCGGCGCATGGAGTCTGTCACCTTGTCCGCGTAGAGAATCGCCTTGCCCGCAGCGTTGCGGGCCGCGCGCCCGATGGTCTGAATCAAGGAACGGTCCGAGCGCAGGAACCCTTCCTTGTCAGCGTCCAGAATCGCGACGAGCGAGACCTCCGGCAAGTCCAGACCTTCGCGCAGCAGGTTGATGCCGACCAGAACGTCGAATTCGCCGCGCCTGAGGTCACGCAGGATTTTGATGCGCTCCAACGTTTCGATGTCCGAGTGCAGGTAGCGCACGCGCACGCCGACCTCCGCGAAGTATTCGGTCAAGTCCTCGGCCATCTTCTTGGTCAGGGTCGTGACCAGCACGCGCTCGTTGCGCTCTGTACGCACGCGGCACTCTTCCAGTAGGTCGTCAATCTGCCCTTTGACGGGCCGCACCTCGACCTCCGGGTCCATCAACCCGGTCGGGCGAATGATCTGCTCGACGACCTCGCCGCCCGCCTTCGTCAGCTCATAAGGCCCAGGCGTGGCCGAGACGTAGATAGTCTGCCCGATTCTCGTCTCGAACTCCTCGAAGTTGAGCGGGCGATTGTCGAGCGCCGAGGGAAGACGAAAGCCGTACTCGACGAGCGTGCGCTTGCGCGACTGGTCGCCCTTGAACATGCCGCCGATCTGCGGAACCGTCTGGTGCGACTCGTCTATGACCATGATGGTGTCGCGCGGCAGGTAGTCCAGAAGTGTGGGCGGCGGCTGGCCCGGCGCTTTGCCCGTCAGGTGC
Organism: Pyrinomonadaceae bacterium; assembly: GCA_035275605.1. Classification (GTDB taxonomy): domain Bacteria; phylum Acidobacteriota; class Blastocatellia; order Pyrinomonadales; family Pyrinomonadaceae; genus QHXM01. Next base: position 4,499 of record DATEMM010000338.1, on the reverse strand, counting down.
CGCGAATAGTTTTCGATGCCGCGGCAAAAGCCCATCTCCTTAATCATCTCCAGGTCGTACATCGTGCGCTGGTGCAGGCGCTGGGCCTCGACCAGCTTGCCCTCTTTAATCAGCAGCGGCTCCCATTCATCAAGCTCCTGCTTAATCGTCTTGATGGCCCGCTTGATGGTCGGCTTCGACATCACGTAGTGAGACTTCGGATAGATGGGCAGGCGGGACGTGTGCTTGTGCAAGACTTCGCCGAGCAAGGGGTCTATGGTCGAGACGGAGTCCACTTCGTCGCCCCAGAGCTCTATCCTGTAAGCCTGATCCTGGTAGCTGGGGTAAATCTCCACGACGTCGCCGCGCACGCGGAAGGAGCCTCGGTCGAACTCCACGTCGGAGCGTTCATACTGCAACTCGACCAGTTTCTGAAGCAGGGCCTCGCGCGTCAGCTTCATCCCCGGCTCGACGAAGAGCAACATGCCGTAGTAAGCGTCCGGGTCGCCCAGACCGTAGATGCAGGAGACGGAGGCGACGACCACCACGTCCCGCCGCTCGAAGAGAGCACGCGTCGCGGACATGCGCAGGCGGTCGATCTCGTCGTTAATCGCCGCGTCTTTTTCGATGTAGGTATCCGTGGAAGGAACGTAGGCTTCCGGCTGGTAATAGTCGTAGTAGGAGACGAAATACTCGACGGAGTTCTCCGGAAAGAAGGTCTTGAACTCCTGGTAGAGCTGCGCGGCGAGCGTCTTATTGTGTGCCAGGACGAGCGTCGGGCGCTGCGTGCGCTGGATGACGGAAGCGACGGTGAAAGTCTTGCCGCTCCCAGTGATGCCGAGCAGCACCTGGTCCTTCGTGCCCTCGTCGAGCCCCCTCACGAGCGCATCAATCGCCGGCTGCTGGTCGCCCTGCGGCGTATATTCCGATTTTAAATTGAATCCCATAATGACAAATGACAGGTGAAAAGTTAGAGCCTAGATTCTAACTTTTCACCCGCCACTTGTCACCCGTCGCTGCTTACGATGCGCTACTTTTGGGGGCTGTGTTTGCAGGTCTCGCAGGCGAGGCCGTTTTCGAGGTCGTAGTGGGTGTCGTCGTTGTGCCAGAGCTTCACGCCGGCCGGGAGTTCAAAGGTTTCCAGGGCCTGCGCGAGGGTCGGCCCTTTGTCGAGGACGACGTTCTGGATGCAGTTCGACCACGCGCCCTCATCCACGCGGAGAACGATTGAGCCCTGCTCTGTGAGTTTCCGCAGGAAAGGTTGTAGATGAGGACAGATGGCCGCGCCCGCTTCCATCATGCTTTAACGGCCCAAATAGTTAAGCCAAAACTTTTACGCGGCGGTCGGCGACTGGCTGCTGATCTGATAGATCGCTTCCATGACGGCGGAGCGCACTTCCGTCGGGAGCGAGCCACGGACGGCCAGGCGGCGGAAGGCCGGGAGAATCTCTTGCTGGCCGCTGAGGGCTAGCAGTTTCACGACCGCCAGGCGCACCTCGTTGTTCGGGTGCTCCTCGATGGCGCGCATCAGGGGCTGCACCTCGCCGGCTTTCGACATCAGGAAGAGGAGCGAGAAGGCGTCGTAGGTCTTCTCGCGGCTCTCACCCATCAGTTGGCCAATGGCTTCGCTGGCCAGCCCGCTCGACGCGAGCGCAGCGCCGATGCGGCGGCGGCGTTCGGGCGGCGAGTCGCGCAGAGCGCGCGTGTAGGTGGCCGCACGGTCCGCGTTGAGATTGTAGAGCGAGCGCGCGGCGGCGTTGCGTACCTCTACGGCCGGGTCGTCAAAGGCCGCGTTGATCTGGCGGAAAGAGTCGTCGCCGCCCACGCGCGACAGGTCCCGGACCGCTGCCGCACGCTCGTCCGGCTCCTCGCTGCCGAGGCGCTTCATGATCCCAAGGGGCACGGCCGAGAACTCGTCGTAAGTCTCTATGCCCCTCTCCGTCACGGCAAAATCAATCTCTTTGCTGACGGGATGGGCTTCCGGCTCCTCGACAATCGAGAAGGCAGCCGGTTCTATCTCCTTGGACTCCTGCACGTCCGCTTCCGCGACTTCCAGGGCCGGCTCGAACTTTAGTTCTTCCAGCGCGACGGCTTCATCCATGAGAGTCGCCTGGGGCGGCTCGGCGTGACGAACGACCTCCGGCTCGTTGACGTCAACCTCGATCCAACCGCTGGGTACTTCGTCGTTCCGCTCAATCAAGGAGTCTGGAGCGATTTCCAGGGTCTCTTCGGCAACCTCGACATCGACGGGCGAGATGGCTTCCGCGTTGAGCACGGCGGCGGCTTCCTCTGCAATGAGCCTGCGCGCCTCTTCCTCTTCGGCCTGGCGCTTGGCCTCCAGTTCGGCGGCCAGGCGCTCTTCTTCCTCGGCCTTCCGGCGCGCCTCAGCTTCTTCGGCTCTCTTACGCGCCTCTTCTTCCTGCGCACGTCTCTCTGCGGCTTCGGCTTCAGCGAAGAGCCGGGCCTCCTCTTCGGCCTGCACACGCGCGGCCTCTGCTTCGGCCAGCCGGCGCTCTTCCTCAGCCTTCGCTTCGGCAGCTAGCCTTGTCTCTTCTTCGGCCTGACGGCGGCGCTCCTCTTGGATGGCTAGAAGACGAGCGGCCTCTTCCTCTTCGGCGCGGCGGCGCGCTTCCATCTCCGCGCGCACCCTCTCTTCTTCGGCGCGCTGTCTGGCGGCTTCTTCTTCCTCAGCTTTACGGCGCGCCTCCGCCTCTGCGGCCAGTCGCGCTTCCTCTTCAGCCTGACGTCGCGCTTCGGCTTCGACGCGCACGCGCTCCTCTTCCTCGGCCTTGAGCCTCGCTTCCTCTGCCGCCTTCAGGCGAGTTTCTTCCTCTGCGCGGACACGGGCTTCTTCTTCCTGTAGCCTGACCGCTTCCGCCGCCGCACGCTTTTGCTCTTCTTCCTCCTGGACGCGGCGTTGCTCTTCCTCTGCGGCGCGGAGCCGTTCGGCCTCCGCTTCGGCCTGACGGCGCTGCTCCTCTTCGGCGGCGACGCGCGCGCGCTCTTCTTCCTCGGCTCGTTGGCGAGCGGCTTCTTCCTCCGCGGCCTGCTGGCGCGCGGCCTCTTCCGCTGCTTCAGCCTCCCTGCGCGCGGCCTCCTGGGCCTCCGCATCAACCTCTTCGGTAACGAGCGGCGCTGCGGCGGAAATCAGTCCCGGCACAATCTCCGGCGAAGAGACGTCTGCGAGCGCTGCGCTTGACGGTTCGGCCTCGACAGCCGGAATTTGCGCTTCAAGGGTCGGCGCTTCCTCTTCTTCTTCTTCGACGGCGACGCTGGCTTCGATGGCGCGTTTGATTAGATTCTTGGGAACTTTCCGGTCACGCTCGCGCTCCAGCAGAGACTTGAGCGATTCGACGGCGGCAGGGTCTTTCAACTCGGCCAGCGACTCTACGGCCGCGCGGCGAACCTCCGGCGATTCATCATCGAGTGCGGCGACGAGGTGCGGAGTCACAGACCTGTCGTGAACGTAGCCGAGCGAGCGTGCGGACGCAGCGCGCTCCGCTGGCGCGTCCGCCGTGCGCAGGTTACGCGTCGCCTCGTCCAGATATTCGTGCTTGATGAAGACTTCGCGTGCGCGCTCGCGGCGCTCCGGGCTGCGCGAGGCGAGTGCCGCGAGCAGTTCCGTCGCGATGAGCTGGCGTGTGCCAGCGTCCGACGCGCCGATGATCTCTTCGTCGTAGCTCTCGCCCGCCAGCACGTTCTTGATCTCGACGTCCACGCGCTCGACGTCAACCGCAGGGGCGACGGCCTCTACTTCTTTCGTCTCCTCTTCTGCGATGACCGGGGCGGCCTTCTCTTCCTCCTCGACCGCTACGGCATCCTCAACGGCCGCCGCGCCGGCAGTTGCCAGCGGCTTGGCTTTCGGCATGGTCGAAGAGCTATAGAGGATGTCCGCGACGGGAACGGCGGGCTCTGCTTCTTCCAGCTCGGCTGCCGCTTTCTTCTTCGCGGCCCGCTTCTCTTTGCGTCTGTCTCGACGCGCGGGGGTATCGACAGCCGTGTCGCCGGCAGTGCGCTGCGCGCGCGAGCGTGCGGCGACGATCATCACTAGACTCAGAAGGACTACGGCGGCGATCAGGATGACCAGCCAGTTCTGCCTGAGCATTGTGCCAAGCGACGTGCCCGTAGTCGAAGGCGCAGTCGTAGCGGGCTGCGAGACGGGCGGCTGTTGCGCCTGCGCGACCTGCTCGCTGTAGGGCGGCGAGGCGACTGGGCTGGCTTCTGGACTGACGGCAGGCGAGGCGGAAGCGTCCGGCGTCGGGGCGTAAACTACAGCGGGGTTTCCGGTGGTGCCCTGCTGTGCAGGGTTGGTTGTGCCAGGATTGATCTGCGGGTAAGTTGTCTGGCCTGTAGCCGAAGGATTCTGAGTATTGGTCGCCGTCTGCGGCGTCGGGCGCGTAGCCGGTTGCGGAGTCGGCGTGGCCTGTGCGGGCGTGGGCTTCGGCGTGGCCGTCGGATTTGCCGCGACTTTGCCGCCAGGGGCCGTCAATTCCACGTCCAGCCGGTTGAACTTTTGATTG
>DATEMM010000337.1:0-4572 GCA_035275605.1 Pyrinomonadaceae bacterium | reverse complement strand
GGCGCGTTTGCAGGATCTGTATGAGCGAGGAGATGGAGGCCAGAGGGTTGTTGACCTCGTGCGCCACGCCTGCGGCGAGCGTCCCCGCGGCCGCCAGCTTCTCGGTGCGGATTAAATGCTCGTTGAGCTCCCGCAACTGCTCTATGTCGGCGGCCATCTTCCGGCTCATCTCGTTAAAGGATGCGGCGAGCAGTCCCATCTCGTCGTTGCTTTCTAGCGCGACCTCTGTGCCGTAAGCCCCGCCCGCGACTTCGACCGCGGCCTCCGTCAGCCGCCGGACGGGGCGCGAGATGGTGCGTATGATGAGCGCGACGAGAATCAGATTCGGCACGAGCGCCGTCACGACGCTGAAAACGAGGTAGCGCTGCCAGGCTTCCGGGCCAGGCCCAGCGCCAAAGCTCCACCAGACAATCGGGACTTGCAGGAGCAGGAAGCTGAGGATGGCGACCGCCGCAATCGAGAGGGCGACTTTGTAGGCGACGGGAAAGAGTCGAAACTGGTCTAGCGCGGACTGGAGCGAGAAGAGGCGGAAGTTGGAGATGGCATAGGCGAAAACGAGCACGCCGGGAACGACGAAGATTGAGCCGACTTTCAGGAACGAGTAGACGTGAAAGAGCGGAAGCAAATTGTTGGCGAGCGTGTTGAGCGAGACCGTGATGACTAGAGCCCAAAGAATCGCGCCCGTCTGCTTGCCCCATAGTTGCCCGCGATAGCGCCGGTACTTCGTGTAAAGCAGGTAGAAACCGTAGCCCATCACGCCGTAAGCGTAGAGTCCGAAGGCGTAGGCGAGCGGGCTGAGCTTAATCTTAAATTCGGAGCCGTGGAAGCCCACCTCTTCCCACATCCACCCGGCCAGCACGGCCGGAATCAGCACCGCGCCGGGCGCAAAAATCACGGTCGCCTGCTTCCAGGGCACCGGCCGATTTTCGGGAAAGACCCAGGCGAAGACGACGAGCGTGTATTGCAGAAACAGGGAGAGGATGAAACTCGCGCTCGCCCACCAGTAGATTGGCGCTCCCTCGCGAGCGTAAAAGCCCCAGAGCACTATGTCCTTGATCGTCCAGAGGGCCAGGCAGGCGACGAAGGCCGCGAAAGTCTGGTGCGTGCGGCTGCGCGGCGCGGCCACGAAGACGTAGAAGCCGAGCAGCACAATCAAGAAGAGCGAAAGCAGTAGAAGGGCGAGCAGCATCAGCTACCAGTGAAGCGTCGTACTGAAGAGTTCGCGGCGCACTTTCAGTACGGGATAGTGTGCGGGCTGAGTACTAGGGCGACGACGAGCAGCGCGACGCCACACGCGAGCGGCCAAAAATGGCGCGCGTCAATCATACCACCGCGCGCCATCAAACGGTGAAACATGGAGAACAAGGGAAACGTCGTCACCCCGACCGCGACCGCGCAGACCAACCCGATCAGCGCCCCGACGCCGAAGGCCAGGAACCCGCCCGCCGCGCCCGTCACAGCCCCCCACGCTATCCCTGCTACGGCAGACTCGTACAGCATCCTTTTCCAGGAAAGGCGGTCTTTATCTTCCAGCCAGCGGCCCATCACGTCGCCCATCCATTTCCCCACCAATCCGCAGATCGCGATCAGAATCAGCAGCAGGATGAAGACCCCGGAAGCGAAAATGTCTGTCCAACGAGTTCCGGCAAACCCGTTGAGGATTCTAAAAAAGATCGCTATCGGCGGGAGCATGCCGAGGAGCAGGCCGAAGAGAGCGAAAGCCTCTCGTGCCGTCAGGGGGTGGTGCATCAGAAGCATCTCCTCTTCCTCCTGCGGGCCGCGGAACATTCGCTGCCGGGCGGCCTCCCACTGGTTCGTGGCCAGCAGCCAGTCCAGCCTCGATTCGTAGACGGGGTTCGTGGCCGACCGGGTCAGGCCAGATGCGTTGCGTGTGCTGTCCATAACTCCTCCTGTGTCGTCTCTTTCCGGCCGAGGGCTTCCAGCCGTCGCAGCCGGATGCACTCGGCGTCGAGCAGGCGGACAAGCCCCGTGGCCGCTCTTTCATCTTCCAGCAGCGTCAAAAGGTTGAGGGCGTGCCCATAGAATCTGACCACCGCCACGCTCAGATGGCGCGCGGCAGGATGGTTTGTCGAAGCGGTCGCATGGGTAACAATCTCCCGGACTTCGGCCAGGGCGTGTAAGAGTTCCGTCCGAGCGCGCGCCTGGTGCGTGATGAGGCGGGCGGCGTTACGTCTGCGCACGCAGCGCGCCGCGAGCAGAAGGTCGTCGCCGCGGCGCCCGGCTGTGCGGAAAAGCTCGGTTTCATGCTGGCCCGGCGGGTCGTCGAAATTGATCTCCGCCACGGCGAAGGTCAGGCCGACGTACTTCTCGACAGTTTCACGAACCGTGCGCGACGTGCCCTCGGCCTCTGAGATTCCCAGGGTGGATGAAGCCTGTGCCAGCTCGATTACGCCCCGGAGAGAGTCCATCAGCTTGCGGCGCGCGTCCTCTGTCTTCTCCATGAACTGTGCGCTCAAGTGCCGGGTGGCGGAAGCAGCCTCCACACGTTCGTCGGAGCGAAGGCGAGAGAAGAGAAGCGCCGCCATCGCCAGCGGCCACAGTAAGGTTGCGCGCACGGTCTTCAGGAGGAGGCGCATGCGGCGGCCGCCGTGGGTCTGTTCGCTGAAATGGAAATAGACGCCGAAGGACGCCCCGACGGAAAGGTAAATGGTGATGACTTCGCTCAATCTCATGGCGCGGGGCATAAGGGCAACGCATATGCCAGCAGGTACACGGGGCCAAGGTGACGATGCGCGGCGCACGACTTAACTTAACAACTGCGGGATTGTTTGAGTTTATGGGATTAGAGGGCCGGTGCCCGCGTCCCGCGTGACCCCTCTCCTGGTTTGGCAAAGCGCCGCCGGGAGGAGAGAGCTTTGGCGTTCTGCAAAGACCGAGGGGCTTGAGATTTGAAATGGGAAGAAGGGGCCTGTTGTCCGAAATCAGACGAGCAGTCAAATCGGTCTGTACGCAATAAAGCCAGCGTCGGGTCGTCTGTTGCAGTCGTCGCCCGTCGGGTCCGCACAAAAAGTTTGGTCTGAAACGCGCGCAGTAGCGTCTAAGTAGGTGTTGGAAGCAAACAGGCCGGGGCCGGGCCAGCGCCTCAAAGATTGTGGCCTCGCGTTTGCAAGAAAGGGAGCGCGCAGGCGTTCAGGTGAAAGAAAAGTGAACTCCCTGGCAGGGAATTCGTTTAAGAGAGAAAGCAAAAGCAGTCAAACGGAAAGTAACAAGTCATCATGAGTAACAAAACCCCGATCAAAGTCATCAAGCGCGACGAGCGCAATCGTAAAGAGAATGCTGGCGAAAAGCCACAGGCGGCCAGGAAAACGGCCCAGGAAACCGCACGCGACATGGTCAACACCGTCACCAACTGGGTGAACGAGTTTCAGCAGAAGCGGCGCACGGAAACTTCGCGCGCGATTAAGACCCTGTTCCCGGAACCGGCCCAGCCGAACGAGGCGTAACACTTTCTTAACAACCGGAGCGCAGCCGCTGCACCATCCGCGTTCCGGCGCCGACGAAAAAGAGCACGACGCGTAAGAAACCCGCGGGGCGACCTTCTTGAGGTCGCCCTGTAGTTTTAGGGAGTTTTCTCACAAACTCCCCGGCACATGGAAAAAGAGAGGTCCTGGCACTCTTTACGCAACGCTTCCCTCCGCGCCATTTCTCATGCTCAGAAGACTGCGTATGAAACGTTGACACGAGCGCGCCGTAGAAATTAGCATCGCGCGACGTGAGCCGAAGGGAGGGCCGTGCGCCATGAAAAAGACCCGACAAAAGCGCGGTAAGAAATCGGCCGAGCGCCCTGTCTTTGATGCCATACGCAAGCCGCTCGCGCCGCCCGGCCACGCCTTCAGCCAGGCCAAACCGGACGAACGAGCGCGCCCTGCCATGCGCAAGGCCAAACACAAGCATCGCTCGGAATCCGTAGACGAAGAGACGTAAAACCCGTTCTCTCTCCACAGAGACCGGCAATCAGGCGCGCCGCGCACGGGGAGCGCGCCCAAAAGATTTTCAGCGTGAACGACACCGCACAGACTTTCATCACGAAGGCCAGGTCCCTGCTCAGGGAGGACTATCTGCCGAAGATCGAACGCTGCCTGGAGCGGCTGAGCGACGAACAGGTCTGGTGGCGTCCGGGCTCTGAATCCAACAGCATCGGCAACCTGCTCCTGCACCTGGCTGGAAACGCGCGGCAGTGGATTGTGAGCGGCGTCGGCGGGGCCGCCGACCACCGCGAGCGACAGCAGGAGTTTGACGAGCGCTCGGTCATGCCGCGGGCTGAACTGTTGGAGAGACTCAAGGCGGTGCTGGAGGAGGTTGACGGCGTCCTAGGCGCGCTCGCCCCCGCGCGGCTTCTCGATGAGCGGCGGATACAGGGCTACGACGTGACGGTGCTCGAAGCAGTCTTTCACGTCGTCGAGCATTTCTCGATGCACACAGGCCAGATCATTCTCCTGACCAAGATGATTGCGGGCGCGGACCTGAAGTTTTACGACTTCTCGTCGGGCGCGCCAAAGTCTGGCTGGCAGGAAAGCTCGTAGCCCGTAGGCCATTTTTAACTTTTAATTC
>DATEMM010000336.1:0-2689 GCA_035275605.1 Pyrinomonadaceae bacterium | reverse complement strand
CTTCATCAATTGGCTTGACGCCGTTAAATTCAATTCAAGGCGAACTCAATCAGATATGAGAAAGACAAAACATACCGGACGCGCGCTACTGTTTCTTTTCGCTCTCCTGCTCGCCCTGCCCGTCAGCTTTCGGGCAGAGCCGATGATGATGACTGCCGCTCAGTCACCGAATATAGGAATCAACGGTTTCTTCTCCGCAGATAAGGTCCAGCGCGGGCGCACGCTCCAGGCCGCCGTCGTGGTGGAGATTCCTTCCGGCTACCACATCAACAGCAACCGGCCGCTCGCCAAATTCTTGATCCCAACCTCGCTCAAGATAGAGGCCCCCGGCGGGGTGCGCGTCGGGCCGGTCAGCTACCCGCGAGCGCTGCTCCGCAGCTTCAGCTTCTCGCCCGACAAATTGTCCGTTTACGAGGGCCGAGCCATACTGCGCTTCAACGTGACGGTCCCGGCCAACTTCGGGCAAGGGCTGATGGAGTTGCGCGCGCGTCTCAGATACCAGAGCTGCAACGACGAGGCCTGCTTCCCCCCGACCACGCGCGAAATCAAGCTTCCAATCTCGGTCGTCGGCGCCAAGGACTCCGTCAAAAGAATCAACGGCAGGATTTTCGGGGGAAGGGGGAGATAAGGGATGAGGGATGAATGAAAGCCGGTTGAATTAAAGATTCATTGAGCAATTCGCTCAACCATTTTCATCCCTCATCCCTCATCCCTCATCCCTGCTTTCCAATCACTGACATCAGGCGGCCTGTGCGGCCGTGGGTGCGTTTTTCGCGGCGATAGGAGAAGAAGAGGTCCGTGCGGCACATGGTGCAGAGCGGCGCGGTGTGAATTCGCTCCGGGGAGACGCCCGCCCCGATCAGTTGTTCGCTGTTCGCTCTTTGCAAATCAACGAGGGCGTGCCCCTCGCGCGTGGGCTTGAAGAGGTGAGGCGAATCCGGGAACGTCTCGTTGAAAGCGTTGATGACCTCGTGGCCGACTTCGTAGCAGCAGGCGTTGGCCGCCGGGCCGATTGCGGCTCTTAAGTCCGCGGCTTGCGTGCCGTACTCCCTGGTCATACTTTCGAGCGCGCGTAAGACGATTGAGGAGAGCGTCCCGCGCCACCCGGCGTGAACGGCAGCGCACGCGCCCGTGCGCTCGTCGCCGAGCAGCACCGGCACGCAGTCGGCGGTCTTGACTCCGACGAGGATGCGCGGCGTGCGAGTCACGAGCGCGTCGCAGTAAACGGTTTCGCCGAGCGCTTTCTCCGGCTGTCGTGTATCTTCTATATTATTGACGACGCGAACGTCCGCGCTGTGCTTCTGCCAGCAGGAGGCCAGCGTCCAGTCGCCGTCGAAGAGGTTGAGGAAACGGCGGCGGTTCTCGTAGATGTTCTCGGCCGCGTCGTCGTCAAAGCCCGCCAGATTCAAGGCGTCTTGCTGCATGGGGCTGACGCCGCCGAGCCTGGTTGAAAAGGCGTTCGCGAACCCCGCCTCTTCTAGCGGGGCGCACGAGAGCGCCAGCACGCTCTCTTTTTCGCGCCAGTGAAACCCGGCGCGGGTCAGTTCGGCTTCGTCCGTGATTATTTCCATCGGCATAGACATCATCGAAGTGCGCCGCGTGCGCGAAGTCCTGGTGCGCACGCCTCGCTTTGTCGAGCGCGTTTATACGGAGAACGAGCGCGCCTACTGCGACTCGCGCGGAGCCGTCGCCGCCCAGCACTACGCCGCGCGGTTCGCCGCCAAAGAGGCTGCGCTGAAGGCTCTGCAAACCGGCTGGACGGGCGGCATCGCGTGGCAGGACATCGAAGTCACTTCGCGCGAGTCCGGCGCGCCCCTCCTGCTCTTCCACGGCCGCGTGCGTGAACTCTATGAGCAGTCGGGCGCGAAGGCAGCCCACCTCACCATCTCGCACACGACCGAACACGCCATCGCGCAGGTCGTCCTCGAAGGCTAGGCGCAACGTATCTCAATTTCAAAATGGAAGGGCGAACGATTCATCAACAATCGTTCGCCCTCTTTACATTACGCAAACGCGCTCGCGCTTGCAAGCGAGCTCGTTTAACGGCTGCCCGCTTCGCTAAGGTGAGCGTGTGGCCCTGCCGCCCATTCGCATCTCGTTGACGAGGGTGCGCTGCCCCTGCGTGTCGGTCTCAATCCTGGTCGTCCGCCACGCTGGCGGCGGCGCGGTCCTTTCCGCCGAGATGGCCGGGCGCGGCAATGGTTGCGGGCGCGAGCCCTGCGAAACCATTCTGGTCTGAGCAGCCCGGCTATCCACATCTGTGGTCATGGCCGGCTCATACTCATAAACTTCGTTCAAGTCGGCCGACGCCTCCAGCTCGAACATCTCTGTGTGAGTCGTGCACTCCATATTCGGTGCCTGGCCAGCCGTAATCGCGACGCGCTCGTGCTGCGGGCACGAGGGGGTCGCAAGCAGGCCCGTCTCCGGGTCTATCTCGACGAAAGTCACGCCCGCCGGGCGTCCGAAGACTTCGCCGCCGAGGTCCGGCCTGAGCGCGACAGCCTCGCGAACGAACTCAGTCCAGGCAGGGAGCGCAGCCTCCGCGCCCGTCAGCCCAAGCTGCTTGTTATCGTCAAAGCCTATCCAGACGGCGACGACCAGATTGGGCGTGTAGCCGACGAACCAACCGTCGCGCGATGTCCCGGTCTTGCCCGCGATCGCGGTCTTCTTCACTGACCCGCGCGCAGCT
>DATEMM010000335.1:0-3270 GCA_035275605.1 Pyrinomonadaceae bacterium | reverse complement strand
CTGCTGTCTCTATCCAAAGGAGCCCAAAGAATGATGCGTCGTGCCCTCTTGCTCTCGATTCTCCTGCTGCTCTTAATCGGTCCGGCGAACGCGCAGAAACGCGCCTTCTCGATTGAAGACCTCTACCGGATCAGGAATCTTTCGGACATACACGTTTCGCCGGACGGCAGGACGCTCGTCTTCGCCGTCACGACCTCGGACCTCGCGCGCGCCAAGCGCAACAGCCACGTCTGGGCGATGGATATTGACGGACGAAACCCGCGCCAATGGACCGTCAGCGACCAGAGCGAGTTCTCGCCCCTCTTCTCGCCAGACGGCAAACAGGTTCTCTTCATCAGCTCAAAGGACGGGAGCCCCAACTTCTACCTGATGAACGCAGGCGGGGGCGAGTGGCGCAAAGTAACCAACCTTTCGACCGGAGTCTCCGACCCGCTCTGGTCGCCGGACGGCAAATGGATAGCCTTCTCCTCGGACGTTTATCCGGAATGCGGCGGCGACGACGCCTGCAATAAGCGGATTGCCGAGCGATGGGAGGCAGGCTCGCTCAAGGCGCACATGGCCGACGACCTGCTTTATCGTCACTGGACCGCTTGGAAGGACGGGACGCGCACGCACACCTTCGTCGTCAACGTCGCCACGGGAGAGACGCGCGACGTGACGCCCGGCAACTACGACGCGCCCACCTTTCAGCTTGGCGGCCCGCTGCAATACGACTTTTCCCCGGATGGCACTGAACTCGTCTACGTCTCGAACCACGACCGCGTCCCGGCCATCTCCACCAACAACGACCTCTGGCTCATCTCGCTTGCCGACGCCCAGCCGCAGCCGCGCAACATTACGAGTGCGAACCTTGCCTACGACGGCAGCCCGAAGTATTCGCCCGACGGGAAGTACATAGCCTACCGTATGCAGAAACAGCCCGGCTATGAATCGGACCTCTTCCGCCTGGCTCTCTACGAACGCGCGACGGGCAAGTCCACCGTCCTGACTGAATCCTTCCGCAACTGGATAGACGATTACAACTGGGCCAACGATTCCAAGTCAATCTACTTCACCGGCCCCGTCGAAGGCTTGAACCCAATCTTCCGCCTGGACATTGGCACAAAAGCGATCACGCAAGTTTTGGCCGACAAGACGATTGACTCCTTCGAGTTCGACCCGAGCGAGCGCCGCCTGGTCTACATCCGGCGCTCGGTTGGCGAGCCGAACGAAATCTACTCCGCAGACGTGAGCGGGGGACGCGCCGCTACGCCTCGGAAGATTTCGAGTTTCAACGATGCCCTCGTCAACGACGTGGACATCCGCCCGGCCGAGACGATGTGGGTCACTGGCTCAGGCGGGGCCAAGATTCACGTCTTCATAGTCAAGCCGCACAACTTCGACCCTTCGCGCAAGTACCCCCTGATCTTGAACGTCCACGGCGGGCCGCAGTCACAGTGGAGTGACGGGTTTCGCGGCGACTGGCAGGTCTACCCTGGCGCGGGCTACGTCGTGGCCTTCCCCAACCCGCACGGCTCGACCGGCTACGGGCAGGATTTTACGGCGCAGATTTCGGGCGACTGGGGCGGGCGCGTCTACGAGGATTTGATGAAGGTGACGGACGCGCTCGAAAAGCTCCCTTACGTTGACCGCACGCGGATGGGCGCGATGGGCTGGTCTTACGGCGGCTACATGATGATGTGGATGGAGGGGCACACGGACCGCTTCAAGGCCATAGCCTCCATGATGGGCCTCTATGACCTGCGCTCCTTCCACGGGGCGACGGAAGAACTCTGGTTCCCGGAGTGGGACTTGAAGGGGACGCCCTTGACTTCCGAGCTATACGAAAAGTGGTCGCCTTCAAACTACGTCAAGAACTTCAAGACGCCGACGCTCGTCATCTCGGGCGAGCGAGACTATCGCGTGCCCTACACGCAGTCTTTGCACTTCTTCACCGACCTGCAAAAGATGAATGTCCCGTCGCGTCTCATCATCTACTCGAACGCGGGCCACTGGCCGAGTTGGTACGAGATGGCGCTCTACTACACTGCGCACCTCGAATGGTTCCAGAAGTATCTAGGCGGCGACCCTGCGCCCTGGACGAGCGAGGAGTTCCTGCGCAATGCAGTCTTCGAACGCACGAGCGGCCAGCGCATAACCGAAGCGGGCGGCACGCGCGCGAAACCGGAGAACGAGCCGAAGAACCAGCAGGGCAAGCCCGACGCGAAGCCTAAAACTCCGTAGTTTCAGGCGGAGCAGTATCGTGCCAGCGCTTTTACCAAGGTAAGGGCAGGGTTTTATCCCTGCCCTTACCTTTGCCCGACACCTCAGGCTAAATCCTTCTCAAAAATTTCCACGCTACCCTGTATTTTCGCCACCCGTTTCTGCACTGTGCGGGCGTCGGGAGAAGTCTACTCATTTTTTCCAGGTCATCCCAGCGACTTTCTGTTTTCAGGACTCAGGCGAAAAGGGGGCGTTATGACGAACAGGGTTAAGCACCTCGTACTATTTTTCTCCATTCTTTCAGGGCTCATCTGGTTAGCTTTCCGGGCAGATTTCAGCGCGAGCGCGGGGCCGCCTCGCCCCTCGCTCTCGGCTGCCTTTGAGCGAAAGATTCTGGCCACCGGGCACGAAGCGCCGCTGCCGCTTCGTCTGTTCACTACAGCCGTCAAGACGGACTCGCAGGGGCGCATCATCACCGGCGAGACGAGCGACCCTGTCAAAAACATCGTCGGGGCCGAGCCCGCCGGCGAGCGCGCAGGACTCATGCGCTACACCAAGATCATGCACGGCGCGGGCTACATAGACGGACGCCCGGACCCCGGCACGCGCATCGACCCTAATAACCCGGTCGTCAAAAGCGGCAACCAGCTCTGGCCCTTTCGCGAGCAGCCTTTCCGCAGCCAGCCGCGCGCACTCGCCCTGACCCAGGACGGACGGAAGCTCTACGTCACGCTCCCCGGCCGCGAAGGCTATCCAGACTGGCGCGTTGCCGTCGTGGACACCGCGAGCCGCCGCGTGCTGACCTGGATTGACCTGCGCCCGGACGGGCAGACGCGCGGCACGCGCCCCATAGGAGTCCGCGCCGCCCCCGTTAATCCGAACATCTACGCACATCCTTACGTCGTCGTGCTCAACCAGTATGGCAATTTCGCGAGCGTGATTGACGCGACCACCGACACGGTTATAGGCGAGTTCGAGACTGGCTTTTACGGCGAGAAATTAATCTTTAACAGGGAGGGGACGCGCCTCTACATCACCGACCGCTTCAAAGACCAGGTCCGCGCCTTC
>DATEMM010000334.1:0-2986 GCA_035275605.1 Pyrinomonadaceae bacterium | reverse complement strand
GGCGCCATCGAGTACCCGGCCGAGTACCACGCGATGACGCCGCAGGCGCTCTCGCTGCTCGGCATCAGCAAGGTCGTCAACGTCTCCTCGACCTACGACCACCGCGTCATACAGGGCGCGGAGTCGGGCGCGTTTCTGGCGCGCGTGCACGAGCTGCTGGTCGGCGAGCAGGGCTTTTACGACGGCATCTTCAAGGACCTGGAAATCCCGTATCCGCCTATGCGTTGGGCCGTGGACCGCAACCCGGCCCTGCTCGGCGGCGACCAGACGCGCGCAATGACCGTCAAGCAGGCGCGCGTGTTGGAACTCATCAATGCCTACCGCGTGCGCGGCCACCTCATCGCCGACATAGACCCTTTGCACGCGATGCCGCTCAACCAGCACCCGGAGCTGGATATAGAAACTTACGGCCTGACGATCTGGGACCTCGACCGCAAGTTCATCACGGGCGGCCTGGCCGGTAAAGAGAGCGCGACCTTGCGCGACATCCTGGACATCCTGCGGCGCGCCTACTGCGGCAAGGTCGGCATAGAGTATCGCCACATCCAGAGCAAGGAGCAGAAGCTCTGGCTGCGAGAGCAGATTCGCGTCCAGTTCGTGGAGCCCCAGCCGCTCGCGCCCGAAATCAAAAAACAACTTCTCGTCAAACTGATCGCCGCCGAGCAGTTCGAGCGTTTCCTGCACACGAAGTACTTGGGACAGAAAAGATTCTCGCTCGAAGGCTGCGAGACGATCATCCCCGTGCTGGATCAACTGATCGAGGGCGCGGCGCGCCGCGGCGTCGAAGACATCACGCTCGGCATGGCGCACCGCGGACGCCTGAACGTCCTGGCCAATGTCGTCGGCCATTTCAGCGAGCGCATCTTCACCTCCTTCGAGGGCAGCGTCCACCCGAACTTCCCCGCCGACGAGGGCGACGTGAAGTATCATCAGGGCGCGAAGGGTGAGCGGGAGATGACAGGTGGGCGCACGCTTAAGCTCACGCTTTCGCCCAACCCTAGCCACCTGGAGTTCGTGGACCCGGTCGTGGAAGGGATGGTGCGCGCCAAACAGGACGCGTTGGACGCCCCGCACGAAGAGGTGATTGACCGCGCGCTGCCCGTCCTGCTGCACGGCGACGCCGCGTTCGCCGGGCAGGGGATCGTGATGGAGACTTTGAACCTGGCGGAGCTGCGCGGCTATAGCACTGGGGGCACGATTCACATCATCATCAACAACCAGATCGGCTTCACCACTTCGCCGGAGCAGGGGCGCTCGACCATCTACTCGACGGACGTGGCGCGTATGACGCAGCTCCCAATCTTCCACGTCAACGGCGACGACCCGGAGGCAGCCTACCGCGTGCTGCAAATCGCACTGGACTTTCGCCAGGAGTTCAACAAGGACGTGGTGCTAGACATAGTGGGTTTTCGCAAACTCGGGCACAACGAGGCGGACGAGCCGAGCTACACGCAGCCACTGATGTACGCGCGCGTCAAGGCGCACCCCGGCGTGCGCGAGGTTTACTCACGCCGCCTCATACGCGAGGGCGCGATTGACGAGGCCGGAGTCAAGGAGATGATTGACGAGCGCGTGCGCCACTACGAAGAGACGCTCGCACGCGCCAAAGAGATCGTCGCCAGCAAGCCTCCCGTCAACGAGCTTCCCGCCCCGGTGCAGGAGGAGGACGGGTCTGCAATCGAGGAGACGGGCGTCCCGCGCGAAGTCATCAACGAGGTCACGCGGAAAATCTCCCTCGTTCCCGAAGGCTTCAACATCAACCCTAAGATGGTCGGGCAGCTCGCGCGCCGGGCCAAGATGGGTGAGGGCGCGGCCCCCCTGGATTGGGCGTTCGCGGAGGCAATGGCCTTCGGCTCGCTGGTGTTGGAGGGCACGCGCGTGCGCCTGAGCGGGCAGGATTCCGGGCGCGGAACCTTTAGCCAAAGACACGCCGTCATGTACGACACGCAGACGGGCCAGCCCTGGGCTCCGCTCGCGGAGCTTCGCAGCCCCTTGAACCCGAAGGCGGAGTTTGACGTCTACGATAGCTCTCTCTCGGAGCAGGGCGTCTTGGGCTTTGAGTACGGCTATTCGGTCGAGGCCGCGGACGCGCTGATTTTGTGGGAAGCGCAGTTCGGGGATTTCGGCAACGGCGCGCAGGTCATCATAGACCAGTACATCGCTGCCTCGGAAGACAAATGGCAGCAACGCTCACGCCTCGCCATGCTCCTGCCGCACGGCTACGAGGGGCAGGGGCCTGAGCACTCCTCCGCACGCCTCGAACGCTACCTGCAACTCTGTGCCGAGAACAATCTACAGGTCTGCTACCCGACCACGCCGGCCCAGTACTTTCATCTTCTGCGCCGTCAGGTCAGACAAAAGACCATGCGCCCGCTCGTCGTGATGACGCCCAAGAGCCTCTTGCGTCTCCCGGCGGCCTCGTCCAGCGTCGAGGAGTTGACGACGGGCGGGTTCCTGCCCGTCGTTGACGACGCGGAGGTGCGTGACCGCGAGAAGGTCCGGCGCATAGTGGTGTGCAGCGGGAAAGTCTTCTACGACCTGGCGCTCGCGCGCAAGAAGTCCGGTGACGAAAGGGTCGCCATCGTTCGCCTGGAACAGTTCTACCCGTTCCCGGAAAAAAGGCTGCGCGAGATTTTCGACAGCTACGGAGAGGCGGCGCAGCTCGTCTGGGCGCAGGAAGAGCCGAAGAACATGGGCGGCTGGACTTTCGTCGAGCCCAGATTGATGAATATGCTGCCCGCCTGCCAGCGACCCTACTACGTCGGGCGCGCGGCTTCAGCCAGCCCTGCGACCGGCTCCTACACGATTCACGAGATGGAGCAACGCCGGGTGGTTGACCAGGCGCTCACGGAAGATGCAGAATTCATCTCCAGCGCCAGCACCGAGCGCTATGCCGGACAGGCAGATTCTTAGAAAGGCAGAATCCAGGAGCCAGGAGTCAGAATTCAGAATAAAAGGCGGAGAACCACTTTCACTGACTTTCTTT
>DATEMM010000333.1:0-32621 GCA_035275605.1 Pyrinomonadaceae bacterium | reverse complement strand
CGCAGGACGAGCACGGCCGGCGAGACGCGGTCAACGTCCACCTCGATTGCGCCCGGCAAGCCGTGCTCTAAGGGAATCGTCTGGTTGAAGGGCTGGCTCAATTTAAACTCGACGCGGATGCGCCCGTCGCGCGCTTCGTTGCTGATGCTTGAGACGAACAGCTTGAGGCTCCCGTATTCGGTCCAGGGGAATCCCTGAAGGCGCATCTGGGCCAACTGGCCCGCGCGTATGCGACCGAGCGCCGCGTCCGGCGGAAAGTAACCGACGGCCTTCAGCTCGCCCTGCGGGATGATTGCGCCAAGCCTGCCTCCGGAATGAATGATCGTGCCGACGCGCAGGCTTGAAAGCTCCCCGACGCGGCCTGACACTGCGGCGCGTATCAGGTGCTTGCCGACTTCGTGCTCCAGACGCTTACCCGTCGCCAGGGAGGTGGCGACGTTGCCCTCCAGCGCGGCCACCTCACGCCTGAGACTTTCGATGTGCGCCTGCCGGTTGTTCTCTTTGGTGCGACCTTCCCAGGCCAGGCGGTCAAGCGCCAGGCGCGACGATTCGGCGACGGCCCGCTTCTTTTTGGCCTCCGACTGGAGCCGCAGAAACTCTACCTCGGAGATGAAACCCTCGCGGTACAGGCTGGACATCCTTTTGACTTCCTCCTCGGCAAAGAGCGCGGCTTCCGACACTTCGTTGAGGCGGGCGCGCGCCTCGTTAAGCGCGGCAGCGGCGGCCTGCTTTTCGCTCTCCAGGGCTTCCTCTTCGTCCAGTATCTGCCGCTCGACGACGGAAATCTGGGGCGCGACGATGTTCTGGCGTGTCTCCTCTTCCCGCAGGTCCAACTGCTCTTCTTCCGAGTCCAGCTCGAAGAGCAGGTCGCCGGCTTTGACCTCCTGGCCGATTGCCACGTGAAGGGCCACTATGCGCCCGTTGATGGGAGATTCTATGTAGTAAACGTCAGGGCCAGCCTCCAGCCGCGCCTCTTCCGTTACGGCGTAGACTGGGACGCGCGCCAGGACTGCCCAGGCCGCCCAACACCCGATGACGAGCGCGGCCAGCCCGAGGCCCATCATCCGGCTCCTGAAATTATCTGCGGCGAGCGAACGCAGCGTGCGAGAGAAGGGGGTGGACACTGTTCGTTGACCTCTGTCTGTAAAAAGTTTTATGCGTTCTCAACGGGAAGGCGCGGCGCGCGGGATGAGAATTATCAAGGGCGACTCCGGATCGGTTGAAGACCGCGGGGCGCGGGCGAGCAAACTTCCCGCGCCCCGCGGTGCACTGTGAGCCGCGTATCGGCTCGATTTCTGTTGATGGGTCAGCCGCCGCTGACGATGATCGGCGGGTCGCCCTGTTGACTTGATTCCCTTGGCTTCATGGTCATTCTCCTTTCGGGGTTAAAGAGACTTAGCCGCCTGTGACGACGATTGGCGGATCACCGGCGGAGCTGAAATTCACATGGCTTCTGAGATTCATGACCGCTCTCCTTTCGAAGGCGGCTGCTGCCGGTTCTATCCGCCGCTAACAATGATGGGCGGGTCCGCAGGTTGACTGCTGAATTTCATGTCCATCCTCCTTTTGGGGTTGAAGAGAATCAGCCACCCGTAACGACGATTGGCGGATCACTGCTGCCGAATTTCCTGGGGTTCATGACTGTTCTCCTTTCTGTGTGTCGCGTCGCGTCCTATCCGCCAGTTATGACAATCGGCGGTTCCATGCTCATTCTCCTTTCGGGGGTTGACTGGAGTCAGCCGCCGTTGATGATGATCGGAGGGTCACTTGCGGCGCGGTGGTATATCGTGGGGTTAGTAAGTCTCATGACCGTTCTCCTTCCGGTGTGTAGTGCCGCAGGGTTCTCAGCCGCCGGTCACGACGATGGGCGGGTCTACCTGGTTAGAGAATTTCATTGTCATTGCCGTTCTCCTTTCGGGGTTAGAGAGAATTTGTTTCGGGTCGGCGAGAGTTAGCCGCCGCTGATGATGATGGGCGGGTCAAGAGGCTGGCTGAATTTCATGCTCGTTCTCCTTTCTCGGATTTGGGCCTAGCTGCCTCAAGCATGTTAGCCCGCACCCGGCCGGTCAGGTCTTACCCGGCCGGGCGCGGGCAAGAGGATGAGGGTGATGTCACGGGTTGGTTGTTACTCGCTCGGGTCAACCTGGTTTTCGCTCGGGTCTACTCCGGCCTTGATGTCAGATTTGACTTTCATGGGGGTCCTCCTTTCCTACGGTTTTTAAGCGAGGATGGTTGGAGTTAAGCGCCAAGCTGCCCAGATGATCTCTGTCTCTTCCAGGCGGCTTCAACGCTTTTTGCCATTCAGGATAGCTCCCAGCTTCTTGGGCGGGGAGCCTAATCGGAGAGCGATGGCTGAGCGCTCTTTACTGGCTCGGACGCGCGAGGTGACTGTGTGGGCGGCTCTTCCGTGCTCGGATCAAGAGGTAGTTCGAGGGTCAGAGAGAGCGATGGGTCTTCCCCGGCTTTGACGCCGGTCCTGGACTTCATGGCCTCTCCTCCTTATGCGAGACGCCCGATCCTTCAGGTTGTGAGTTCCAGAGTAAACTTTAATAAAGCCGGACGGCGCGCATTGTAGAGAGATCGCGAACGGAAATCCTTAAGGGTTGCTAATCTTTGTTAAGGATTATAAGAGCTTGGGGGAAATGTCTCGGACGGCCCTGAGGCGATTGTGCCAGCGAATCCTTGAGCGAGAACCCGTGGGCGTCGGCTTAGACGTGCGGGAGGTCTGGCGTGCGGGAGTTCTATTTCATCACTCTGTAAAACCCATGCTTTGCAGCATGGACGCAAAGCGCGGGTCGGAGCGCACGTTGTCGAATCTCTGGTCTACCTTGAGCAAGATCACGCTCGGGTTCCGCTGCTCGAAAGCTTTTTCGAGGAAGGCGAACGCCTTCTCCTTTTCGCCCAGGCACGCGTAGATCGCTGCCAGGTCAAAGGACCATGAGGAATGGCGCGCCGCCGCTCTCTTCAGCTTGTTGAGCACGCGTATGACCGCGGCCCTGTTTTCAGACATGGCGTAGACGAAGGCGAGAGTGCTTAAAGACTCCGGGTTAGAATCCACGACGGTGCCCTTGCGCGCTATGGCAATCGCCTCCTTGAACATCCCACGGTGAGCATAGGCGAGACCCAAGACGGTGTAGGTCGGGGGGAAATTGGGGTCCAGGTCAAGCACCTCCTGGAGCTTGAGTATTGCCACATCGTACTGGCGAGCGAAGTAAAAGGTTCCGGCCGTGGCCACCTTGACGATGAGGGACAAGGGGTCCAGCTCGTGCGCGCGACCCAGCGCGGCGAGAGCTTCGTTAAATCTTCCGAGGCATCGCAAATAAATGGCGTACCAGTGATAAGCCGTCGGGTTGTTCGGGTCCAACTCCGTGGCGCGCCTTAAATGCTCTTCCGCCCCTGGCCAGTCCCAATCATGCATCATCTTGACGTGCCCGAGGGCGGCGTGAGCGTCCGCAACGGTTTCATCAAGTTCCAGGGCTCTGCCCGCGGCCTCTTTCGTGTTGGGAAGGCACTCCGAAGGGGGGAGCAGACCGTAGCTGGAGAGCAAGTTATAGCAAAGCGCTATGCCAGCGTAAGCCAGCGCGTAATGAGGGTCGAACTTGATGGCCTGCTGAAAGCATTTAATGCCCTTCTTAAATCCATCCTCCGTCCGCTTGTTCCAGAAATAACGCCCTTCCAGGTAACTGCGATAGGCTTCCGTACTTTTCGTGTATCGACGGGCCAGAATTTTCTGCTCGCCCGGCGACAGTCCCTGCACCAGCGTGTTCGCCACGCGCTCGGAAATCCTGTCCTCGACGGCGAAGATGTTCGTAAAGCTCTCGTCGAATTTCTCAGCCCATAAGACCTGCCACCTCTGCGTGCTGGTCAACTGCACGGTCACGCGTATGCGCTCGCTTATCTTCTGGACCTGGCCGGTGAGGACGGAGTCCACGCCTAGTTTGTGGCCGATCTCCTGAAGATCTATCTCGGACTGGGTATATCTGAGGATGGCCGTGGTCGGAGGGACTCTCAGGCGTCTGATCTTGCCAAGCTTCGTGATGATGGCGTCGGTGATTCCTTGGCCCAGATATTTTTCGTGTGGGTCGGCCGCGATGAGGCCGAACGGGAGCACGGCTAGAGAGCCGGTGGCCCTCTGCGCGTCGGGCGACGTGGACTTGCTCTGAGTGGTCTTCGCCGCGCCGATGGCTCGCACTTTCGCGACGAAACGATACCCGCGGCCCTGCACGGTCTGGATATACTTGGTCCGGGTATGGCTCTCGCCGAGCAGCTTGCGTAAGGCCGAAATCCTGACCGTGAGGTTGTTCTCTTCGACGAACTGATCGGGCCACACGTGGCCCATCAACTCCTCTTTGGTCACGACCCGCCCATTGCTTGAGACCAGCAGCAAGAGGATGTCAAAATCTTTCGTCGGAAGCTTGACGACCTGGTCGTCAGAGAGCAGGCGGCGGCTGACGACGTCCATTCGGAAGGAGTCGAACTCGTAAGCTTCAACGCCCTGTGGTTCCATAAGCACCCAGACCGAAAGAAGGTAGAACGATGGCCGACTTTCAGGCTGTGGTGAAGCGGCGGCCGGTAACTGGCCCAAGCATTTTAAGGCAGGAGGCGTTGAAAATCTAACTATGAACTTCGGCGGCTGACCAAATGGCTGGACCGCGTAGCCAGTTGAGGACAGGTGAGCATCAAGGTTTCGCAACCGAACCGCTTGAGCGGCCCTCGTTGCTTATCCCCGGAGCCGTTTCATTACGACTTCTTAACGTCTATGTAGTACAGGTCGGTCGCCGCCGAAAAATCATCCTTCTTGAGCCGCGTCTTCATGGTCTTCCATTCACTCGTGGGCCAGATGAGCTGCCAGTCATCTTTCGCGCCGACGCGCACCGGCATGTTGAACGCCTTCTCGTCTGCCTTCCAACGGTAAGAGACCTCTGTGTTCGCTTCGTCAAACTTCAACTCCAAAATGGGAATCGCTGTGTGACGTAGGTACTGATCGAAGATGGGCGTCAGGTCCTTGCCCGTTCGATGGTTGAAGAACCCGGCCACGTCCTCCGTCATGATGTTCCGGTACTTGAAATGCCTGTAGAAATCTCTGAGCAGCGTCCACCAAATTTTGTCGTCGTCAACGATGCTGCGGAGCGTGTGCAGGAAGAGCGCGCCCTTGAAATACTGATCCTGCGGCGGGGTGGCGTTGACGCCGCGCTCGGCGACGACGGGCCGCTGATTCTTCACTTTCGACTTGTAGGCGTTCGTGTACTTCAGGTAGCTGTCATGCCCGTACATGTATTCCACGTACAGGCACTCAAGGTACGTGGTCCAGCCTTCGTGAATCCACATGTCGGAGCGGTCGGCCGCCGAGACAGCGTTGCCGAACCACTCGTGCCCGCTTTCGTGAATGATGATGAAGTCGAACCTAGGGCTGATGCCCACACCCGTCCAGTCGCGCTCAAGATAGCCGTTCGCGAAGCGGTTGCCGTAGGTGACGGCGCTCTGGTGCTCCATCCCGGAATAGGGCGCTTCTATCAACTTGTAGCCGTCCCTTTTGAACGGGTACTCGCCAAAGTAGTGCTGGAACGCTTCCATCATCCCGCGCGCCTGCGCGAACTGCTTCCTGGCCTTCTCAAGACTTTCGGGCAACACGTAGAAGTCCAGCGGCAGGTCGCCGAGACGGTCGCCGAAGTGCACATAATTTCCTATGTTCAGCGAGACGTTGTAATTGTTGATGGGATACTGCACCAGCCAGTCCCAGCGCGTGTAGCCGTCTTTGAGGTCCGTCTTGCCGACAAACTTCCCGTTAGAGACATCGACCAGCTCGTTCGGGACCGCGACGCTGATTCGCATACTCTCGACCTCGTCGCGCCACTGATCCTTGTTCGGCCACCAGACGCTCGCGCCTTCGTCCTCGCACGACGTGTTAATCCAGACGCGGCCCTGTGGGTCTTTTTTGAAAGTAATGCCGCCGAAGCGGCCCGCCTCGACAGGATTCCCGGAATAGTAGAAGTCAATCGAGTAGACGCGCCCGGCCCTGAGAGGCTGTGGAAAGTCCACGAAGACTGCGCCCTCTTCGCGCTCGTACTTGAGCGGAGTTGTGCCAAAGAGAATCTTGTCCACATGGAGCGCGTCGTGCAGGTCCAACTGGATGCGCGCATCGCTTTTCAGCATTCGGAAGCGAATGGTGTTCTTCCCGCTCAGGTATTTCTTCGACGGGTCCACGCGCACGTCCAGGTGGTAATAGAGCAGGTCGTTATTGGCCCGGTACGGCCCATATGCTCCGCGCAGAAGGTCCGCGCGCGACGTGACGGGCGCAGCCTGAACAGGCACGGGCCGGCTGGCTTGTGGAAGTGCGCGCAGAGGGAGCAGCATGACGGCGACCGTCAGTGCCGAGATGATATGTCGCAGCCACTTGCGGGAATTCCACTCGGACATGACTCGAAACTCCAACCGGGCGCTTTCCAGTTCCCGAACCATTCGTGCGGAGAGCTGTCGGTCCTTACCAAACTCTCACGCGCGACTCAGGAGCCAGGTAGAGTTTGCGTCCCGGCTCGATGTGGAAGGCTTGATACCAGGCGTCAAGATTGCGCACGGTGTCGGCCCTGTATTCGTCCGGGGCGTGCCCGTCGGTCTTCAACAGGACGCGCAGAAACTCCTCTCTGAGCTTGCCCCGCCAACTCTGTGCGAAGGCTATGAAGAAGCGCTGGTCTCCGGTGAAGCCTTGAGCTTCCGGGGCCTGCTTACCGCCGTAGGCGCTCCTGTAGCCGTCGTAAGCTGCGGATAGACCGGCCACGTCGGCGATGTTCTCGCTGAGCGTCAGCTTCCCGCTCACATGCTGGCCCGGCAACGGCTCGTAAGCGTCAAACTGGGTCGCAAGGTTTTCCGCCGCCGCGCGAAAGTGTGCCAGGTCGCCGGGCGTCCACCAGTTGAGGAGTCGCCCGCGAGCGTCGAACTGGCTGCCCTGATCGTCGAAGCTGTGACTGATCTCGTGGCCGATGATCGCGCCGATGCTACCGTAGTTCTGAACCGGGTCGGCCGTCATGTCGAAGAACGGTGGCCGGAGGATAGCGGCCGGGAAGTTGAGCGCGTTCTGGATGGGCAGGTTCAGGGCGTTGACAGTCTGCGGGGTTATCCACCACTCCGTTTTGTCCACAGGCTTGCCGAGTTTCGCCAGGTTCCATTGATAGTCGAACAGCTCGGCCCTTTCAGCATTGCCGAGCGGGTCGTCTCGCAAAATCCTCAGCCCGGTGTAGTTTCGCCAGCGCTCCGGGTAGCCGACCCCGACATACAGAGTGCCCAGCTTGGCTTTGGCCCTGGCGCGGGTGGCGGGCGACATCCAGTCGAGTTTGTCTATGCGTCGTCCGAAGGCAAGAATGATGTTCCTGACCATCGTCTGAAGCTTTAGTTTCGCCTGCGGCGGGAAATACCGCTTCACATAGAGCTTGCCAACCGCGTCGCCCAGTGCATTGCTGGTGGCGCTCACGGCTCGCTTGCTGCGCTCGCGCTGTTGAGGGATGCCGTTGAGCGTCCGGCTGTAGAAGTTGAACCGCTCGTCCGCGAACGCCTTGGGCAAGAGGCCAGAGGCGCGGTCGATAGCACGGAACGTCAGGTATTCCTTCCACACCTCCAGCGGTTGATTACCAACCAGAGCGGAGATACCTGTGACCCCGCCAGGGTGCCAGACCATAATCATCGACTGACGGGAGAGGCCCGCGGCCTTGAAGAAGCTTTGCCAGTCGAGGCCGGGCGCTTTGGCGGGAAAATTCCGGAGCCGCCAGGGATTGTTCGCCTTGTTCACGTCTGCCGAGTCCGTGCGACTTGTGTGCGCCTCGGCTATCTTGCGCTCAAGGTCATAAATGCGCGCGGCTTTCGCCTCGGCATTCGCCACACCTGCGAGTTTCAGAATCGTTTCGACATGAGCGCGGTACTTGGCCTGTAGATCCACGTCGTTATCATCCGTGCTCAGGTAGTTATCGCGGTCTGGGAGGCCGAGCCCGCCCTGCAACAGATAAGGAACATTGCGGGACGGATTGTTGAAGTCTATCGAGACCCACAGGCCAAAGAGCCTGTCGGTGTAAAAGTTTGTATTGTTGAGCGGGTCAACGTCCGCGCGCAGTTGGGAGCCAAGCACGCGAGCGAGCGCGGCCTTGTCCGCGATAGAATTAATCTCTTCAAGCTCGGCCTTGAGAGGACTCAAGCCCTTAGCCTCTATGGCCTTCTCATTCATGTAAGCTTCGTAGTAGTCGCCCACCTTACGTGCTTCCGTGCCGCTCGCGGATTTACTAGCTTCCCTGATAAGGTCGGAGGTCTGCCGGTTGGCCTCTTCGGAGAGAACGTCGAACACGCCGTAGCTCGGGCGGTCTTCGGGAATCTTGGTGGCCTTCATCCAACTACCATTCGCATAGCCGAAGAAGTCGTCGCCCGGATCGACTCCCTTATCCATGCCGACGAGGTCGAGCCCGTGCGTCCCGGCTCCCTGTGCGCTGAGCAGAGGGGCACTATTGGATAACAGGAGCGCTAAAACGAGCACGATGATCTTGAGGTAGGTTTTGCGCATATCGTTCCTCATGACTCTTTAGTAGGACGTAAGACTTACCAGGAATTATAAACAGACCGCAGCCGTCAAAGCATAATCTATCATAGCAATTCCCGGCAGCGAATTGCTCGTTGGGTCGTGTCCAAAATTGAATTACAGAACATGATCAGAGGGAAGCCGTCCGAGAGCCCCGAAGGGGCGAGATATGAAAGCCTGGGGCATCGCCCCAGGTAACAGACAGCGTATTAGATAAGCCCTGTAAGGGCGGAATATGTATTTCGCCCTTTCAGGGCTTGATCCTTAAACTTGCATCTATTCCTGGGGCGTTGCCCCAGGCTTTCATATCTCGCCCCGTTGGGGCTTTCGGATAGCTTCTCCCGGCTTCTGATTAGGACACTATGAGTTTTCGCGAGTGGCTGAAAAGGCTTCTGGACGGGGAGGGCCGCGCCGGGCGTGTCCGGCGGCAGGAACCTTCGCGCGACGAGGAAGAAGAGGGCGAGGTTGATCCTTTCGATCCCTTTCCGGAGCCCGTCCGCCTGGAGATTCGCGACGTCTTTGACCTGCACACCATCGCGCCGCGCGACGTGAAGCGCGTCGTCGAAGAGTACCTGGAGGAAGCTCGCCGCGCCGGCTACAGGAGCGTGCGGGTGATTCACGGTAAAGGGAAAGGCGTGCAGCGCGAGATGGTCAGAACCATTCTGGCGCGCACGCCTTTTGTCGAAGACTGGGCGGACGCCCCGCCAGAGGCAGGGGGCCTGGGCGCGACGATCGTTCACCTCTCGCCGGAGGCCGAGCCCGACGCTTGAGAGACGGGCTTTCTATCTCATCCTGGCCAGCAGGCCGATGACCATCAAAACCAGCGGGATGGCCCCCAGGCAGATGCCGACGATGCCCTTGCCCTTACTGATCGAAGGATTCCGGTTAGACATAGAGACGGTCACTATCCCCAGGATGAGAGCCGTCAACCCGGCTATCAGCGAGAGGAAGACCAGAATTCCGCCGAACTGCATCATGCCCAGATTGAATGAGCTGGCCCCGCCGTACATGACTATGATGCCTATCACCAGCGCCACTATCGTGCCGACTCCCGTGAGCAACGCCGCCGAAGCGATTCCTTCACCGCCCGCAGGCTGCGGGTAGGGCATCCCGTATCCGTGGGGCGCGTATTGTCCGGGCGGTTGATAGCCCCAGCCGGGCGGGGGCGGGGGCTGCCAACGCTGGTCCGGAGGCGGCTGGTCGCCTGGCGTTTGCCACTTGTAGCCGGACGAGCCTGCGCCGTAGCCCGAAGAGAAAGAAGCCACTAGGGGCGTCCCGTCATTGGTGCAGAATTGCGGGCCGTCGTCCGGATAGGTTTGCTGGCACGAAGGGCAGCTCTTCATCTCATCTCCCTTAAAATTCTGTCACTCGGGCGGGTGATTTCATGCCCGCCCGGTCACATTCTCAGAAGCGTCTGGCGTTGGCCATTCCCAGGAACCAGAGAATGATTGGAATCGCTCCAAAGCAGATCGCTAGTATCCCGTGAACTTTGCTGATCGCAGGGTTCCTGTTCGCCATCGAAAGGGAGACGATGCCGAGCACTATGGCCGTCAACCCCGACAGGAGAGCCAGCAGGCCCAGGATGCCTATAATAGGAAGCATGTCGCGCAGAGAGCTGCGACCGCTGCTCGCCCCGATCATTGCCAGGACGACCGCGATGATGAAGCTGCCGAGCGACCCGATTCCCGTATACAGAGCGGCCTTTGATAAGCCTGTGCCTGCGCTCGACGGCGGCCCGTAGCCGTAAGGAGGATATTGTCCGGGCTGTGGCGGGTACTGACCGGGGGGCGGCGGGTAGCCCCAGCCCTGCGGCGGCTGTTGCCATCCGGGCGGGGCCTGATTCCCTGCCGATTGCCACTGGTCGCCAGGGGGCGGCGCTCCTGGGTCGTAAGCCTGCTGGCCGTAATTCACCAGCGGTGTCCCGTCATTAGTACAAAAATCAGGTCCGTCATCCGGGTAAACTTGCTGGCATGAGGGACAACTTTTCATCGCGTTCTCTCCTTCATCTTAAATATGTATGCTCTCTCAAGTCTTCCTTCTTAACAATGAAACTCACAGGGTGAAGTAATAGACGAGTGCGGCCGTGCCTGTTGCCAGTCCGGCAATCGCCAGCGGAATCCCTCCGAAACGCCTTGGCCTTTGCAGCGCGATAATCAGGGCGGCGACGCCGAGCCCGATTCCGAGAATCGCCATAATCAGCATCAGCGTGAAAACAAAGTCGCGCCCGCGGACGACCAGGAGCGACATGATCGTGACGGCGCAGGCTCCAGTCACCAGCGCGGCGATTGCCAGCGCCCTGCTCCTGCCTCCCACTGCCGGCACGTAGGGCGTTGCGGCGTAGGGCGCATTGCCTGGAGCGGGCTGCTGGTACGGAGCCCCGCCCCAGTTCTGTGCGGGCGCAGGCGCAGGCGACCATCCGGGCTGGCCCGGTTGAGCGCCCTGCGCAGGCCACTGCTGCTGCTGCTGCGCCTGCTGCTCCTCCGGCGGCTGCCACGTCGCCGCAGGTTGAACGCCGGCCCCTTCCGTCGGTGCCTGAAAATCTTGCGGCTGAGGTGGCGGCGGCGAAGACATAGGCGGGGGTTCCGGCGCAGAAGATGTGGGCGTCTGCGCGCCAGGGCGCTGCCCGGAGGCCATGACGGTCTTCTCCGGGTCAAACTCGGCGGCCTCTTCATCCACTAGCCGCATCCCGTCGTTCGAGCAGTAGTCGGGCGCGTCGCTCGGATAAGTTCTCTGGCAAGATGGGCAACGTTTCATCTGTCTCTCACTTTTCCCGCGTGGGTTTTAAGAACTCTCTATCTCGGTCTTAAGGGCGCTCAAAACGAATTGGCTAGAGCCCGTAAGTAATCAGGACGTAGACAAAGAACAGGAGGCCGGGGATGCCCAGGACCAGTCCGAGTATGGCCATCCACCTGTTGCGCAGCCGTTTGGAGATGAGCGCCAGCGTCCCTAGCACGATGGCGATGAGGCCAAGCGCGGCCGAGCCATAGAAGCAGACCCCGGCCACGTCCCTGTCCGGCGGAACAATTCCCTGGGACATCAGGAAGATCAGCGCCACCGCCAGAAAGCTGATGATTCCGAGGATGAAACTGGCCAGCGCCAGGCCGTTGCTTTTTCCAGCAGCCTGCGACGGCACGTAAGGCGGCGGATACTGCGGAGCGTAAACGGGGGCTTGGGGCTGACCCGGCTGCTGCGGGTAATACCCGCCGACGTTCTGGCCCTGCGGTGGCTGCTGCTGCTGCCAGTTCGCGGGCGGCGGCTGATTGGCCTGCGGCGGCTGTGGCGGTTGATTAGGGTAGGCTTGAAATCCTTCCGTGACGAGGGGCGTTCCGTCCGCGGAGCAGAACCCCGGCGCATCGTCCGGGTAGGTTCGCTGGCATGTGGGACAACGTTTCATCTCTCTTATTGGTTCCTCTTGGGTTGGGTGGCTAGAAGAAAAGGCCGTATTGAGTTTCGACGTAGATGTAATAGGCTATGCCCGTCAGGCCCAGCACCATTCCGACAATGGCCATCGCTTTGCCGCGCTGTCTGGAGGAGAAGAGCGCGATGAGGCCCAGTACCAGGGCGATGGCCCCGACGCACGCGGCGCTCACTAAAAGCACGACCGCCGTGTCCCTGTCCATACGCAAACTCCCGCTCTCGCGCACGAGCAGCAAACCGGAGATGAGCGCGCTCAAGCAGCCCAGGATGAGGGCCGTCATGCTCAAAGCCTTGCCCTTCGCCGCCTGCTGCGGGTACGGCTGCGCGTAACCCTGTCCGGGCTGCTGCTGGTAATAACCGCCGCCCCAGTTCTGCCCCTGCTGCTGCGGGGGCGGAGGCGGCCAGATGGGCTGCTGCGGCTGCGATTGCGGCGGACTCATGGGCGGCGGAAGCGGCTCTGAATATTTCGGAGGAGGCGCGGAGGCGAGCATGGTCTTCTGCGGGTCGAAGGCCGGCGACTCTTCCGTGAAGAGCTGCGCGCCGTCACTGACGCAGAAACCGGGGGCATCGTCCGGGTAGGTCCTCTGGCACGTCGGGCAACGTTTCATCTCTCTCTCCTCCGGGCGGACTATAGCGCATCGCTACCAATTGCGCACAGATGTTTTGGGCCGCATCCCTTCTATGCCAAATCCGGCGGCGAGTCAACATTCATTCTGCAACGAACCGGAAACTACCTCCTTCTTTATTTTGATTGGCAGATGTTTAGGACGCCGGGCGGCGCAAACCTTAAAGGAAACGTCCGTCTGCAAAGAAGCATCTTCCTTCTCCGGCGCGTTTCTGCGATACTCGCGGGTCGGAACCAGGAGGCGCACAAAAACACTGGAGCGCGGCGGCAACCCTCGCGCCGCGCACCGACTTCAAACGTCATGCGTCTGAACCAGAGATTTACAGCCGGAGTTTAAAATGAATTTCACACCCCTACGCGGTCACCCACAGCTTCGCCAACCTTCGCTTCGCACGGCCCTGCTCCTTCTCATAACCCTGCTCAACGGCGGCCCTCTGTCGCTGGCACAGGACATCTCGGGCGGGGCTGAGCTGGCCAAGGACATCTCGGGCGGCGCGGTCGGCGTGCTGACCGTTCCGCGCGTCAACAAACAGCACAACAAGCGACCAGCCAAGCCGCAGCCGACGCCGACGCCCGCGCGCAACAACGTCTCGAACCTAGTCCAGACGATTGCGCGGCCGGACAAGGGCTCGCCCGGCGGCGGACGCGGCCCGAAGAAGACCTCACCCGTAGTCAGACCGCAGAGGCCGCCGGCCAGCGCCGAAGCCCTCAACGACCAGGGCGACGATCTCTTCGACAAGGGACAATTCGAGAAAGCCATAGACGCTTACCAGAAGGCTATTCGTCTAAAGCCCGGTTTCGCCGAAGCGCACTACAACCTGGGCGACGCCTATTTCAGTCTCAACAAATATTCGGAGGCCGCCGAAGCCTACAGACAGGCCGTCCGCTACAAGCCCGACTGGGCCGAAGCGCATAACGGACTTGGCGACGCGCTCTTCAATTTGCGCCGCGACCAGGAGGCAATAACAGCCTACCAGCGGACAGTTCAGCTCAAGCCAGCGACTGCTTCCGCTCACTACAACATGGGCTACATCTATTTCGGCATGGCCAACTACGCGGAGGCCGCCCGCGCGCTCAAAGAGGCCGTCCGCTATAGCCCGAAGGACTGGGAGGCTTACAACTACCTGGGCCAAGCTTACGACCACCTGCAACAGTACGACGCGGCCGCGGAGGCTTACAGGCAGGTCGCCACCAGCTCGAATCCGAATTTCCCGGACGCTTACTATAACCTGGGCGCGGCGCTTTACAATTCCGGCCGCTACGAGGAAGCAATCACAGCCTACAGGGAGGCCGTCAAAAAGAAGCCGGGCCAGGACGTCTACAGCAACATAGGCGACGCCTACCGACGCCTCAACAGGTTCTCTGAGGCCGCGGACGCCTACAAGCAGGCCATCCTGCTCAAGCAGGCCGACGCTGAGACCTACAACCACCTGGGCTTCGTCAGCAACAAGCTCAATCGCTACAGCGACGCCATAGAGGCTTACAGGAAAGCCCTGGCCCTCCAGCCGGACATGGACGAAGCTTACGATAACTTAGGGTACGCGCTCGGCAAGTCGCGCCGCTGGACGGAAGCGATAGAAGCCTTCAAGCAAGCGATTCGTCTTCAGCCGAAAGATGCAGAGGCTTACACCAACCTCGGCTGGGCCTACAACAATCTGGGCAACTTCCAGGAGGCCGCAGCCGCGCTCAAGCAGGCCGTCACCCTCCAACCGGACTACCCTGCGGCCCAATTCAACTTAGGAATAACCTACAGCAAGCTCGGCAATTTCAGCGAGAGCGCAGAAGGCTTCAGGCAGGCGACGCGCATCCGGCCCGACTGGGCAGAGGCACACAACAACTTGGGCTACGCCTACGGTAGCCTACAGCGCTGGAAAGACGCCATAGAGGCCCATAAGCGCGCGATTCAACTGAAGAATGATTACGCCGGAGCCTATTTCAATCTGGGATACGCCTACTTTCAGGACGGGAACAAGAAGGAAGCCATGAAGCAATACGAGATTCTTCAGAAGATGAATCCCGAGCTGGCCAGAAGACTCTACCTCCTGATAAACAAGCGCAATCCCCCGAACGTCGCTTAAGCGCACTAAGAGCGAGAGAGGGAGCGGGCTTTTCACTCACCTCCCTCTCCCGCTCAACCTCTGCTCGAGCACTTCCTTCCTTAGCAGCGCCCGTCAAATTGAATGGAAGCAATCGGTCAGCATGGGCGATTGCAGACTCTTTAGTCCCCTCGCCCGGCCCCGACTTACAAACTTAAAGCTAAGAATAGTTCGGGTTAGTGCTGTCAGGCCCGTGTGGGGCATGGTGTTTGCAGCCCACTGGCCTCTTGAGCGCGTAGCCCTCGACCTGCGCATCGCACCCCCAAGCCTCACTGTCTTCTTGAGCGCCGGGAATGCCAAGACAATCTTGAAGCGACAGGTCACAACTTTGAGCAGACAAGCGTATGCCAAACCATATATGTGGGCGATCATTGCCCTCGGCGCGGCTTGCCTAGTCTTCTCCGGGCTCAACCTCTCCACGGACCGCCTGAACCTGCGGTTTCTCCTGCTCTCGCTCGTTACCATCTGCATCGGCTCGCGCATCACCATCAAGATTCCGCGCGTCAAGGGACACATCTCTGTCTCCGACACGTTCATCTTCCTCTCGATTCTGCTCTGCGGTGGCGAGGTGGCAATTCTGCTCGCGGCGACAGAGGCGCTCTGCTCCTCGCTTCGCGTCAGCAAACTGCGCCTCACGATCGCCTTCAACGCCGCGACCGCGGCCTGCTCGACCTTTCTCACCATCTGGGCCTTGCGCGTCAGTTTCGGAACCCTGGTGGATTTGCGCGCGAGCTACGCGGCCCCCTTTATCGTCAGCGTCTGCCTGATGGCGCTCATGCAGTACGTCAGCAATTCCGGGATGGTCGCGACGGCCGCCGCCTTGAAGATAGACCAGCCGCTCTGGACGACCTGGCGCAAAGGCTTCCTCTGGACTTCGATTACCTACTTCGCGGGGGCTTCGGCAGCGGGCATCATCTACAGGCTCATTGACGCAGTAGGCTTCTACGCCTTCCTCGCAACCACCCCGATCATAGCCATCGTCTACTTCACCTACTGCACCTACTTGAAGAACGTAGAGGCTTCCGTCGCGCAGGCCGAGCAGGCGGAGCGGCACGTGGCCGCCCTGCGCGAATCCGAAGAGCGCTTCCGCAGCGCGTTCGATCACGCGGCGGGGATGGCGCTGGTGGGAACAGACGGGAGCTGGATCAAGGTCAACCGCTCACTGTGCGAGATGGTCGGATATTCCGAGCAGGAACTCTTAGCCTCCAACTTTCAGGCCATCACGCACGAGGACGACCTCGCGGACATGATGGCCCAGATAGCCAAATTGCTTGGCGGCGAAATCAACACCTGCCAGACGGAGTTGCGCTACACGCATAAGCGCGGGCAGATCGTCTGGATTCTGCTGAGCGTGACGATGATTCGCGACTCGCTGACAGACTCCGTCAACCTCATCTTCCAGAGCCAGGACATCACTGACCGCAAGCGCGCCGAAGAACGTCTGCTTCACGAAGCCTTCCACGACATGTTGACGGGCCTGCCCAACCGCGCGCTTTTCATGGATCACCTGAAGCTTTCGGTCGAACGCGGCAAGCGGCGCGACGGCCGCCTCTTCGCAGTCCTCTTTCTGGACCTCGATCGCTTCAAGATAGTCAACGACAGCCTGGGCCACATGGTCGGCGACCAGCTTCTTGTAGGCATCGCCCGCCGCCTGGAGATTTGCCTGCGCCCTGGCGACACTGTGGCGCGGCTTGGCGGCGACGAATTCACCGTCCTGCTGGAAGATTTGGCGAGCGTGACCGAAGCGATTGAGGTTGCCGAACGGCTTCAGAAAGCCCTGGCGCGCCCGTTCAACCTCGACGGCCACGAGGTCTTCACCACGGTCAGCATAGGCATCGCGCTCAGCTCCACCGGCTACGAGCGCCCCGAAGAGGTCCTGCGCGACGCGGACACGGCCATGTACCGCGCCAAGATGCTGGGCAAGGCTCGGCACGAAGTCTTCGACAAGACCATGCACGCGCGCGCCATGAACCTCCTGCAAATGGAGTCGGACTTGCGCCGGGCCATAGAGCGCAAGGAGTTCGTTCTTCACTACCAGCCGATAGTCGCGCTTGAGTCGGGGGCCATCAGCGGCTTTGAAGCGCTGGTCCGCTGGGAGCACCCGGAGCGCGGCTTCGTCCCGCCGGACGAGTTCATCTCCATCGCCGAAGAGACCGGGCTCATCGTCCCCATCGGCCAGTGGGTGCTGGAGGAAGCCTGTCGCCAGCTAAACATCTGGCAGGAGCGGTTCCCTCAGTACCCGCCGCTGCAAATCAGCGTCAACCTGTCGAGCAAGCAATTCATCAACTCGGACCTGATCGCGCGGATTCGCCGGGTGCTGGACGAGGCGGGCGTGGCCCCGCAAAGTCTGAAGCTGGAGATCACCGAGAGCATGATGATGGAGAACTTCGACACGGCGGTCGAGATGCTCAGGCAGCTTCGCGCGCTCGGCATCGAGCTGAGCATTGACGATTTCGGGACCGGCTACTCTTCTTTGAGCTACCTGCATCGCTTTCCCATCTCGACGCTGAAAGTTGACCGCTCGTTCGTCAGCAGCATGACGGGCAACAACGAGAACGCTGAGATCGTCCGCACCATCCTGATGCTGGCGCACAGTTTGAAGATGAGCGTCGTGGCCGAAGGCGTCGAGACGAAAGACCAACTCTCGCAGCTAGTCCTGCTGGAATGCGAATACGGGCAGGGCTACTACTTCTCCAAACCGCTCGACACAGAAGAGGCCACACGCCTGCTCTCTGCCCGCCACACCTATCCCAACACGCTCTCCGCGCTCGACGGCCTCATCCGGCAGGACAGCATCTTCGCCGCGTAACAGAACCGGGATGCGCCGCAAACCACTGTTGCATGATTTCTTCATCTCGTTTACGTTATATTCACTGCGAGACTCGTTTAGAAAAACGGTGACATGAAAAAATCTGCTCCCTTAACATTCAAAGACCGACGTAAATATCCGCGCATCAAATACTCTCTCACTGTAGATTGGGGGGAGACTCCCGCCTGCGCCAACCAGGGAGAAGTCACGACGCTCAGCGTCGGGGGTTGTTTTCTACAGACTCCGCTGGAAGTGGCACAGGGGAAACTGATCTTCATCCGCCTCTTATTAGCGCCCAAGAGCGCGAACGAAATGGAAGGCATCGTCTGGGGACGGGTCGCGTACCATAAGCCGGGGCTTGGCTTAGGAGTCGAGTTTAAAAAGCTGCCGCCGGATTACGCGGAGCACATCGCAGACATCGTGGAGTTTAATCTGGGGAGCGGAGAGGACGCTTAAAGGCACTACCTACTTTGGCGAGCTAGTATTAAGCTTTTGGGATAAATGAAAAGCTTCCATAAGGAGGGCTTTCTACTAAAGACTCCGACTACAAAGCCTTGTGACTCCCCTTTTTTTGTTATATATACCGGCTATGCACAACCCTTATGACAAAGACGGTAAAATGGCGGAAGCCAATAAACTACTAGATGAAGCCAAGACATTTTTGTATATAGGTAAAGTTAGAGAAGCAAGAAAAGTCTGGGATAAGGAACCCATGAAAGATGAAGACCGCGTATATCACGAAACTTTTTGGAAGAAGATTTATGAAGACTGTTATAAGGAAGGCTATTTAAAAACCTCTTTGTGGAAACGGGTTTTGGGGAGGTTAAGCCGTAAATAAAAAGACCCCCACCCGCTAATGTCCGATTTTCAAGTTTAATCAGAATCAGAGGGGCACGGTACTTGAGGCGAACAAGGTCGCCGCGTGTTTGTGGAAAGCGGCTCACGAATGTCTAAGCGAACGAGCGACAGCCTTAACTATTGAGCAGAAGTTATCTGAATCTTTGATGATGGCAATGGGCGTCCATTCGCGGTATTTAAGCGCAAAGCACTCTAACTCCACACCTGTTGAATCGGGTAACTCTGCATCAAACAGGAAGAGCGAATAGTTAATCTCACCTGCTATAAAAACGCGTGCCACGTAGCCGCTGGGAGCGCGCACCACAAAGCAATCCTTTAACTTGATTTGCAAGAACTTTAATAAGTTGAGGTCGTTTCCCGTGTAGAGGACTCTGTATTTATGATTCGGTGCGGACTTAAAACAGTGTGAGGAAAAATCGCAATCTGATATATTGCACACGTTCTAGTCTTTGAAAACCCGGCAACGGTCATGCGTAGCTCAATTCTCAACCTCAAAGACGAGTGATGAGCATCGCCGTTGAGAAGAAAAGGATTCTCACGGCGAACAACTTGAGCAAGCGCATATTATCTGTATTCACAGATAAAGGCAAACCTGGCCGTACAGTTTTCATTCTGTCAGGAGGTAACTCCTGATGGGAAAGAAGGCGCGAATGAAGCAAGAGCATTTAGCCGAGAAACTTATACAGATTCGGAATGCGCTTGGTCTTTCTCAGTCCGAAATGCTCAGTCGTTTGGGGTTTGAGGATGTTCTTGATTATAAGAGAATCTCAGAATATGAGTTAGGAAAGAATGAGCCGCCATTAGCGGTTCTCCTGAGATATGCGCGCGTGGCTGGCATCTGTATGGACGTGTTGATTGACGATGAGATGGATTTGCCCGCTAAATTGCCGAGCAAGCTAAGGCATAGGCACTAATCAGTCACCCTTACCTCATACTACTTACCCAATTTTTTGGTCGTGTCCTAAATTGAATTACAGAACATGATCAGAGGGAAGCCGTCCGAGAGCCCTGAAGGGGCGATAATTTGATAGCCTGGGGCAACGCCCCAGGTCACACGTCGCCATTGATGATAAGCCCTGTAAGGGCGCAATACATATTTCGCCCTTACAGGGCTTGACGTTGAATGCTGTGCCAGGTTCCTGGGGCGTTGCCCCAGGCTTTCATATGACGCCCCGTTGGGGCTTTCGCAGATTTTCCTCAGCTCATGTCATGTAATTCAATTTAGGACACTACCAATTTTTTCAGTCACTTGCCTGTTTAGCTCAGCATTTGCAATAATCTTCGTCTTCGGGCCTGTAGCTCAAGGGATAGAGCGACGCCCTCCTAAGGCGTAGGCTGTAGGTTCAAGTCCTACCAGGCTCAATCAACCTTCTCGGATTCCAGCAATCGTTAAGACTGATATTTAATCAGCGAGCGCACGTCGTAGCCTTCCAGCTTCTTGCGCCCGGGCAAAAATTCCAGTTCGACGACGAAGACCAGCCCGACCACCTGGCCGCCCAGCCCTTCGACCAACTCAATGACAGCGCGCGCCGTGCCACCCGTCGCCAAGAGGTCATCCGCGATGAGGACGCGGTGCCCCTCTCCGACGGCGTCGCGATGAATCTCCAGAGTGTCCTGCCCGTACTCCAGGTCGTAGGAGATGGAGGCGCACTCGGCCGGGAGCTTGCGGGGTTTACGCACCGGCACAAAACCTGCCCCCAAGTGGTAGGCGAGCGCCGGGGCGAAGATGAATCCGCGCGCCTCTATCCCGATGACGGTGTCAACCTTCTCGCCCTCGAACTGCGCACTGAGCGCGTCAACCGTGCGCCGCAGCCCTTGGGGGTGCTTGAGCAGCGTCGTGATGTCGTAGAAATTGATGCCGGGCTTCGGGAAATCCGGCACTTCGCGAATCAGGGCCTTAAGCTCATCCATAATCAGTGGTCGGTGGTCAGTGGTCGGTGGTCAGTAAGAATCAGCTTTTAACTGACCACTGGCCACCGGCCACTGACCACTGCTTTACCTTTCTATCCGAAATAAAGAGTAGTTGCCGGTCGGCTCGACGTTGATCTCTTCGACGTTCTCGACCCAGGAGAAGGCCGGGCCGGTCGCCAGGTCGTGCTTGAAGCCTTCGACGCTCTCGATTGTGCCTTCGGCGAGGGCTTCGACCCGCCCGTCCTCCAGGTTGCGCACGTAGCCCAGGACCTGATGGCGCGCGGCGGCGCGTTGCGCGAAGAAGCGGTAGCCGACCTGCTGCACCCGCCCGCTAATCAAAAATTTCCGTGCGACGATCATCCACACCCCTTGCTCTAAAGTTCCAGACACGCCAAACCAAAAGCGCGCCGGAGAATAGCACAGGAGGAAGGAAAGAGTAAGCAGTGGTCAGTGGTCAGTGGTCAGTGGTCAGTGATTAAGATTGCCGCGTGTTGCCGCATAGCGGCAGGTTGAATTTAGCTCGGCCTTTCAAGGCCGGATACGCCATCGCCATCCAGGATGCGTCGCGTCAGCGATGCGTGAATCCTTGCGGCCATTTCATTCAAGCGTCGCTGACGCGACGCCCTTTGATTCCTACCGCTTCTCCCGGCCTTGAAAGGCCGGGCTAAACTCAGCGTGCCTCTACGCTGTAATTAACCGAACACTCAATCACTGGCCACTGACCACCGACCACTGACCACTGCTCACTGTTAGTTCGACGATGTTGACGCTGCCGGGCGCGATGGTGAGTTTGACGCTCCCCTCCCCGTTGGCGCGCGAGATGTCGAGCGGCCTGTCGTCAATCCATTCGCGCGCCTGCTCGATTCCCTTGCCGCGCAGGGTCAGGGTCACTTCGGCGCTTGCGCTGCGGTCTACCTGTGCCATTCCCTGTTGGGGCTTCAATACGCCCTTGCCGTTGATGAGCGTCACGACCCAGCCGCGCTCGGTGCGGTTGATGAGATATTCGACCTCACCCCGAACGCGGACGGGGGTGGCGTCAGACGACAGATGTGCCAGAAGATGCGCGGCGAAAGGCGTGAGACGTTCGTCCTCGCCAAGCAAATCCGGCAGCGCGACGAAGATGACGCTCCCCTGCCCGACCTTGTTGACGGTGACTAAAGGCTCTTTCGTCGCCGTCTCCATTAAAACCTGGACGCCTTTGCGCGCTTCCACGCGCTCGTAGCGGAACATCTGCCCGCGCAAATCCGCGGCCGCTTCATTAGGCGCGAGACAGCGCGCGTCGTCCGCCTCGGCCCGCTCGCCTAGGAGCCTGACCCCGAGCAGCTCCTCCGTCAGCCCCTTAACCTGCGCCGCGTTGATGACGAGCACCCCGCCCTTGCGCACGTAATCCTCAAGCCGTTTGGCCCAGGCGCGGCTCCACTCTATGCGCCCGCCGACGATGGCCGCGCGGTAGGCGTCAATGGCGTCCGCGCGCGTCTCTGAGGCGACGAGCACGTCGAAGATGTCGCCGAATGGAGAGGCCACGTAGACCTGGCGGTCGGCGGTCGCAGGCTCGCCTTCGGTCACGGGCGCCGGATAGTAAGCCGCGCCGAAAAGCTCTCTCAGGGCGCGGTCAGACCTGTCAATCTGCGAGACGCCGAAGGGCCACTGCGGGTAGTCTGTCATGTCCCAGCCGTGCGCTGGGTCCAGCAGAAAAGCTATGGGCGTGTAGGGTGTGCCGCGCTCCGGGTGCTTTTCGGCAAAGCGCATGAACTCGTCCGTGATGTGGCCCAGGGGGTTTAGCTGAAACGGATGCTCGCCTGGGCCAGGCTTGAAGAACTGGTCGTGACCCTGCTCCAGGTAGATGGCGGACGCCCCGGCCATGTAGTAAAGATAGTAGCTCTTGCGATACCAGGAGAGCGACGGTCCCATCGTCACGCCGTAGCGTGAGTGCCAGAAATTGTTCGGCCCGGCGAAGTTCTGCGCGATGGTGAAGGTCGTCGCCGTGTCGCCGAAGTTGGGCGCGTGATAGTAGAGAAAGTTCCCGCCGTACTGCCTGGCTGCCCCACGCGTGAACGCAATCCTCATGGCCGTGACGGGCTGCACGGCCGCCGTCTCGATTCCGATGAGACGTGTCCCCCATTCGCCGAGCGCGTGCGCGAAAGAGGTGCTCGAAGTAGATTGTGCCGGGATGAGCTTGTCCCACATCGGCCCGGTCTGTGGCGTGTGGAAGATCGTGCTCCACTTTCTCTCCAGCGCGCGAGTGTAAAAGACCCTGTGGGCTTCGAGCAGCTCGCGCCGGGACATCTGCGGCGTCAGCTTCAGCTCGGTGGCCGCGTCCGCCCAGACGTAGCCCACGCTCTCGCCGGAAATCCATCCCAGGAACTGGTCGCGGAAATCCGTCGTCAACAATTTCCAGGCGGCCTGCGCGCGCGCCTCCACTTCGCCTTCCTTCCAATTGAACGAACCGTAGTTAATCAGGATAGCGAAGGGCTGTTTCGTCTCGCGCAGGTAGCGGACGAAGGGACTGCCTTCGGTCAGGTACTCCGGCATGTCGTTGATGTAGATGACCGGCACAATAAGCTTTGAATTGAAGATGGGAACGTCGCGCGCGCCCTTATATTTTTTGACGAACTCTTCGATAGGCTCTGCGTGGAAAGGGTAGAGCGGGCGCTCCTCCGGCGGTGTGGCGTCGTAGAGCTTCCAGAACTCTTTGGCGATGTTCCAGGGCATCAGGAAATCGCGCCCGGCGATGGGTTTGCGCCGCCACAGCGCCGGCACATCAATTCCTGCCGCGGGTTCGATGAGCGGCGCAAGCTCTGTGCGCGCAGCACTCCATTCACGCAGGTAGCGCATGGCGGCAAAGTCCGGCTTGCGGCGACCCTCCGGGACGAACACGGGGTCATTGGTGAGGACGAAGCAGTCAACGTGGCGGCGTGCCTCGGCCGCCTTCTCCACCTCGATCGAGACGCGCGCAGGGCCTTTCGAGAGCGTGGCGGCCGCCCCGTCCCAGGCAAAGGCCCAGCCCCAGTACATGCTCACTTCGTCATGCGAATCGATCACCTCGCGCGCGCCGAACTCGTGTTTGAAGACCTCGCGCCCTTCCTGCGTGATGCGCACGGTAAAATTTTCGGTGCGCCGTGCCCAGTCAGCGTACCGCACCCAGAATTTGTACTGGCCCGCCCGCGGAACCTCTACGTCCTGATAGATAATGGCGCGAGTTTCGTCTGCGCTCGCGGCCACGGAGTTCCACTCGCTCTCGCCCCCTTGCGTCCACTCTGCGGAGACGCCCGGACCGTTAATGCCCCAGCCCGGAGCCTTCTCCTTCGGCGGGTTTATCCAGGACGGGTTGGCGACGGGCTCGTGCCGCTCGTTGGTCGAAATGCCGCGCATGTTCTCCGCTTCGTACCAGAGATATTCGGAGAGGCGCAGAGGCGCGTTGGTGTTCTGGACGGGAGGGGTTTGCCCTGTGACTTGGGGGCTGGGAATCGACGGCAGGAGAATCGCGAGCAGCAGGAGGAGAAAGCGGGCAGGGAGCGGCGCTGAGATGCGACGCGAGAAGTCACAGATCTTCATGCCTGCCGTCTTGCCCCCTTTGACCTTCCGCCGACGCTTGAGCGCCGTCTGGCCCGCCCTTCTCATCCAATCGCTTCCAGGCACTCGCTGAGCGTGCGCTGGCGACAGGTGAACATCGGCGTGTCACGCAGGGTGAAAGAGCTGGCTTTCGTCTCGCGCAGTTCCTGCACGAGGTCCAGAAAGTCCGAGGGCTCGTCCGTCTCGAAGGCGACGACGAACTCCTGGTCGTCCAGGCCAAAGGAGTAAGTGGTGTGGAGCTTGACCGAGCGATACTTCGAGCCGATGCGTATGTGCTCGTCCATCATCTCCTGCCGCGCGTCCGAGGGCTTCGAGTACCATTCGCGCGTTTTGACGAAGGGGTAGACGAACAAGTATTTCGATTTGCCTGGGACGATGTGCAGGCGGTCTTCGACGTGCTCCGGGTTGTCCTTGTCTATGTACATCGAACGCTTGGTCATCGAGAGGAAGGACTGGGTCGCCTCCAGGTATCTACCCATCTTCGTCCGGTTAAGCGCGGTCGTCATCTCCTGCAAGGGGTCCAGGTGATAGCCTATGCGCCACATCATGAACTCGGCGTTGGTCCGCAAACCCACCAGTGAGTAGGTGTGAATCAAGAGCTCGCGGTTGAACCCTTCGACCGCTTTGATAAACTCCTGCCGGGCCTCTTCCTTCTCGGCCTCGTCGAGCATGCGCCACTCCGGGCGCGCGCGGTAGAAAGTGAAACTGACGAACTGGCGCGGGAGTTTCGGGCGCATCCCCAGAGTCTCGTCCGCGTTCGGGGCCAGCCGCAGCGAGCCATAGGGCGGGGTGCCGCCGCCTTCTCCTTTATTAGTGCTCATGGCGAATTCAACCTTTCCAGATTAACTCAAGCCGGGCTTGGGGTCGCACAATCACGCCCCGATAGGATAAAATGCGCGCTCGTTAGTCATAACTATAGATGAAGAAAAGTCTGGAGTCGAGAGTCTGGAGTCTGAAGTCAACTGGTCAAAAACAAACTTTGTCTTTTGACTCCAGACTCCAGACTCCAGACTCACTAGACTAAAAGAACACTATGCCGGATTCCAATCGCACCAAACGTGGGAAAGAGCTTGACCGCGGGCGCAGAGATTTTCTGCTCTGGGTACCGCTCGGCATTTTCGCGGGCCTGACGGCGACGGTCGCGGCGGCTGCCTTCCGCTTTCTGCGCCCGGCGCGCAGCACTCAGGAGGCCGTGTGGCAGACCGTCGCGCCCGTTAGCGAGCTGAAGGGCGAGAAGCCCATCATGCGCAGCATCGTCGCCGAGCACCAGGCCGGTTGGGCCAGCACGCTCGAAGAGCACTTCGTCTACGTCCTGCCGCACAAAGGCAATCAGGTCCTCTCCAGCATCTGCCCGCACGAGGGCTGCAACGTCGCCTGGCGCGCCGAAGAGGGCCAGTTCTTCTGCCCCTGCCACGACAGCTTCTTCGCCGCCGACGGTGAGCGAATCAGCGGCCCGTCCCGCCGTGGCCTAGACCCGCTCCCGGCGCGCGAGCAGGACGGAATGCTACAGGTCCGCTACCAAAGCTATCTCAACAACACAGAGGAGCGAATTGTGCGCGGATGAGCGAACAATCGGACTCCAGGACCACAG
Organism: Pyrinomonadaceae bacterium; assembly: GCA_035275605.1. Lineage (GTDB taxonomy): Bacteria > Acidobacteriota > Blastocatellia > Pyrinomonadales > Pyrinomonadaceae > QHXM01. The sequence goes on along the minus strand of DATEMM010000333.1, from coordinate 7,187 downwards.
GCGTCGAGCCGCGCGATAACTGGGTCGCACGCTGGACGACGCTCACGGACATCGAGCGCACGCTGATAGACAAGCCTTCGAGCGGCATAGAGGCCTGGGCGCGCACGACCGCGGGCGCCGTCGTCATGCTCCTCTCCTTGCAGATCATCACGGGCCTGTTGCTGGGCTTCTACTACGTCCCTTCGACTGAGAGCGCGCACACGACCGTCGCCTACATAGAGAAGGTCGTTCCGGCGGGCTCCTGGATTCGCTCGCTTCATCATTACGGCTCGATGTGGCTGACGCTGGCGCTTGTGCTGCACCTGGCACAGATGTTCTGGCGCGGGACCTATCGGCGTCGCCCTGTCGGCTGGATGGCGAGCGTCATTCTGCTCGGTCTGATTTTGGCCTCCGGCGCGACCGGGTATTCGCTGCCGTGGGATGCGCGCGCCTTCTTCGGCACGCGCGTCACGGAAGGAATCGCGGGCGGGCTCCCGCTCATCGGGGACGGCGCGCGAGCCTGGCTCCTGGGCGGCTCCGAGATTACGCCGATTACGCTGGCACGCTTTTTCGCACTCCACGCGCTGATTATCCCGGCGCTGATGCTGACGGTGCTGGCCGCACGCCTCTTCGTCTTCCGCGAGCGGGCTTTGGTGAGCGCGGCGGAAGAGCGGCGACTGGAAAAGTGGATGCACCGGCAGGTGCTGCGAAACGCGATTACGGCAGGCTTGGTCTTTGTGGCGCTCGCCCTTTACGCGACGAAATATTTTGCGCCGCTCGGGCCGCCCGCGGACACGGCCGCGCCTGGATATTTGCCGCGCCCTGGCGCGCAGTTCCTCTGGCTCTTTCAGATGCTCAAGTATCTGCCAGGGCGTGCGGCGTCCGTCATCGCGGTCGCGCTGCCGGGGCTCATCCTCTTCGGGCTGGCGCTGCTACCTTTTCTCAGGGGGCCGCTCAGCCGCGTGATGGCCCACCCGCGGCGCAACATAGGTTTCGTTCTCTTCGCTCTGGGTTTTCTGCTCTTCACGGGGCTGACCATCGTCGCCTACGTGGACGACTCGCGGAACCCCTTGGTGCGAGCGCAACTGCGACGGCAGGAGGCGGAAGAGAAGGCTTTCCGCGACGCCCCGTTCACGCCGCTTCGCGCGCGCACGAGCGAATCCGTCAATATAGAGCCGCGTTCCAACAACGCGAACAACGGCGCGACGCCGGAGACCTCTCCGACGCCGGGCAGTGGCGGGTCACAGAACAGCTCAATGCAGGGCGCGCCGCCCGAATCCTACGTCACGAGTTGCTCGGCCTGCCACGGCACGCGCGGGCAGGGCACAAACATGTTCCCGAAGCTGGTAGGCGTCGGCTCGAAGCCGCGCCGCACGGTTGAGGACATCATCAACCTCCTCAACGACCCGCTGGTTTACGGGATAGAGCTCCCGATGAAGTCCTACCGCGACAAGCTGACCGAAGAGGAGAAGCGCGAAATCGCCGAGTGGGTGGCGGGACTCAAGTAAGGAATGAAAGTAAGGTGATAAGTAAGAAGTGATGAGTGATGAGTGATGAGAGGGTTGAATTCTACGTCAGGGGAATCGTTCAACCAGCCCCGGCCGGGGCTATTGACTGCTTACTGCTCACTGCTCACTTCTTACTCATCACTGCTTTTCATCCTTCCCGCGGATGGACTATACTCACGCACGCTCTTGAGAAGATTATAGGTTAGTGAAGCTTGATTGAGTTTCGGGGACGAAGATGAAATCTCTTAAACTTTTCATTATTGCCGCCGCCGTCGCGCTTTTTGCCGTGGCCTGCGGCGATTCGACGAGCACGAATCAAACTGCCAACACGGGCGGCATAACAACGCCCACTCCGGCCGCCTCGCCCAAGGCGACGCCGACGCCGGATGAGTTGGCCGCGGCCAAAACCACCTACACGCAGGTCTGTGCCAACTGCCACCAGGAGAAAGGCGAGGGCGGGATGGTCAAGATCGAAGGCAAGCGGTTGAAAGTCCCTAGCCTTCTGGAAGGGCACGGCCTGGAACACACGGACGCCGAGTTCGCCAAGCAGATCGCCAACGGCGGCGACGGCATGCCACCCTTCAAAGACAAGTTCAACGCAGAGCAGATCAACAACCTCGTGCGCTTCATACGCCGCGACATACAGGCCGGCCTGACGCCGAAGGCCGGGAGCCACTGAAAACGCGCGCCGTTGTCTGATTATAATTAATGCACCCGTAGCTCAGTTGAATAGAGCACTTGACTTCGGATCAAGGGGTCGCAGGTTTGAGTCCTGCCGGGTGCACCACCTTCACTCTTCAACAGAGGTGGGATGCCTGTTGCTGCTCAGAATTCCATTACCATGAAGACGTGCACTAAATGTCTTAACTCTCAAGACCTCGCTCAATTTAGCTACAAGAATCGAAGCAGAGGGACTCTTCAGGCGCACTGTAAAAGTTGTAGCCGGGCGAATATAAGAGACCACTACGCTCATAACAAGGCTTACTACGCCGAGAAGGCGAAAATCCGAAACGCCGCGCTCAGGCATGAGGTTCAGAGTAAGGTGCTGGCATATCTCTTAACTCACGCTTGCGTGGATTGTGGAGAGAATGATCCTGTCGTCTTAGACTTTGACCATGTAGATGAAAATAGCAAAACAGCTAGCATCTCTGAACTGCTCAAGCAGCGTATATCATGGTCGAGAATCGAATTAGAGATCAGAAAATGTGTTGTGAGATGTGCTAACTGCCACCGACGGCGTACAGCTAATCAATTTGTCTGGTACAAGCTTCAGTCAGTATGAGAAGTTTAGACAGCCACCTCTTTAGATTTAGGTCTTGTCAGTATTTCACAAAACAATGGGTGGCCTCACGGGCTGCCCATTCTTCTTTTGCCTGTAGGACGACGGCCTGTGCGATAATCCGGCCATGAAGCGTTTTGTTCTTACCTTGTCCGCCGTCATCTTCCTCGCAACGCCATCCACCGCCCGCACGAAAAATTCTGACGACAAATGTTCCGGCCTGAATGAAAAGGTGGTCGTGCTCGTGAACCAGTACAAGGAGCTGCGTGAGAGGCGCAGGCAATTGCCGCCGTGCACCTTTGACGAGGACCTGAGCGCCGACGGTGGAAAACTGTCCAGGGTCTTATCCTCACTGGGAAGTGAGCTGGGGCATTCGCCCTACACGAAGCAGAACATTGTGGGATGTCTGGGAGCGCCTGACGCCGTCAAAAGTCATAGGCAGATGGGCCGCCTCCTGGACATCTATAACCGCGAATTGAAGAAGTCCGGGCGGAAGGTCGAGGCAAGCAGTAGACGCGAATACCTGATCTACTTCTGGCGGGGCTGGCACGATTTTCTCTTCTTCATCAGCGAAGGCGGCGTGATAGTGGATCACGGCTGGTGGTTCGCTTACGAGTAAACGAAGACGATTGAAGATGGAATCGGACCCGAATGATTGGAGCCGGTTTTTTCAGTTCGCGCGCGCGGGCGGAATCGGGTTCAGGAGGTCCAGCACGATCTTCCAACTATTCCCCGCTTGCCTTTTCCAGATTCTGACGTAGTTCCCTTTCTCGCTCGTCTTCCCATCATCCGATTTGAATTCGTAAGTTCCGTAGACGTAACCCAAATCGCCAGAGCGCGCGACCTCTGCCTTCGTCGGTTGCCAAGTGAGCGCGCCGGGCTTCGCGTTGAGCGCGGAGCGCGCCGCCTCGCGGCCTACGACCGGAAAGGCGTTGGGCCGCATGAAGCGCACGTCGTCGCTCATGTAAGAGAGGAAAGCATCAACAGGCTTCTTCGACGCAACCTTCTTCGCCAGTTCGCTCTCAGCCTTGAGCAGCAAGGCTTCTCCAGCCCCGCCGTCATTCAGCTTCTTACCCCTTTGCCTGCTCGACGGGAATTGCACCTCCGTGGACGAAGACGCCTCGGGCGGCGGGTTGCGCGTTCCAAGGTCGAGCGCGAACTTCCACGTGCCATCAGCCTGCCGCTTCCAGATGGTCATGAATTGCCCGTGAGCGACCGGCTTTTCCTCCAGGCTCTTCTCCCTGAACTCCCAGGGGCCTGTCGTGTAGCCCAGGTCGCCAGCCTGCGAGACGTCCGCGAAGTTGGGCCGCCAAGTCAAGACGCCGGGCGCTCCTCCATCCATCTCTTTCCGGCGACTGGGCCAGGGCGAAAGAGGATGGAAGCGTCGTTCATATTTTCGATGAAAGAGGTCTTGATGCCCCTGGCCACGGATGCGCTGGCGAAGGCGCGCTCGGCCTCAACCAGAGAACGCAGGTTCGCCTCCCTCTCCGCCTCCTGGCCGAGCGCCGCCGGCGCAGCCAGCACGAGTAAGGCCAACCCGACCAGGAATTTTCTAATCATGGTAAGACTCCATCGACACTATTCTTCGGAGCGATAATTCGCGTCGTCCTCTCCCTGCGGCCGCGCGTAGTCGTGTATGTATCCAGGCAGCGCAGTTCCCTCCGGGAGCCTTGGGTCAGGGATGGCCTCACCGAATGCCAGGCGGAGCGGGAGGACGCCGGCCCAGACCGGAAGCTCGTAATCCTCCTCGTCGTCAATCGGCTGGCCGGTGCGTATCTTGGCCGAGGCTTCATGAAGCGGCAGCGCCAGCACCATCGTCGCGCGCAATTCGTTCCGAGTGGGGAGACGAGCCTCCTCCCAGCGACGGCGCATGACGTGGTCCGTGAAAGAGCGCAGGGCCTCCATCTTCTCGTTCTCGTCTTCCAGGACTTCGGCCCGGCCGAAGATGACGACCGACCTGTAGTTCATGGAGTGATGAAAGGAGGAGCGCGCCAGCACCAGCCCGTCAACCAGGGTGACGGTCACGCAAACGTCCACGCCTTCGCGCAAGGTCTTCAGCATACGGCTCGCCGCGGAGCCGTGCAGGTAGAGCGTCTCACCTTTTCGCCCGTAGCCGGTCGGGATGACGACCGGGCGATTCTCGACGACGAAGCCCACGTGACAGACGAAGCCTTCGTCAAGGATTTTGTAGATCATCTCCCGCTCGTAGTTCCCGCGCGCGGGCAGGCGCTTGAGCGTCGTTCTTCCTGTCGGCTCGAAATTATCCATTCCTCGTTTACCTCTCGTCCGGCCGTTTCCACAACTTCTGCGAGGGCACGCGCAGGGCGCGGTTGAACTTTGACGATGCGTTCTCCCAGGCGACGAGGGCCGTCAATTCCACTACCTGGTCGTCGTCGTAGGCGGCCCGCAGCCGCGCGAAAAACTCGTCCGTCACTTCGCGGCCCGTGATCGTCATCGAGTCCGCGTATTCGAGCGCGAGGCGCTCGGCTTCCGTGTAGAGCGGACTGGTCGCGTAATTGGGAAGCGCCAGAATCTTCTCGTCCGAGATGCCCAGCTCGCTGCCCACGGCAGCGTTGATGTCCTGTCAAAACTCGCAATGATTGATCGAGGCCACGCGCCTGTTAATCAGGGCCTGAAGCCCTGGGTCGATCAGCCCAGAGCCGTCAATCCCCGTCCACATCCCGCGCGCCCCGCGAAAGATTGTGGGCCGCCGCGCGTACAAAAGGTGGTTGAGAAGCGGCGCTCCCCACTTCTTCGCCTGGGCGTCCAGGATTTGCTTGACGTAGCCTTCGGCCTCTTCCGGGTTGACCCCCTCGATGCGTGCCATCTCAATCTCCGGCGTCGTTGGTGTTCAAAGGGCAGTTAAGCCTGCCCGTTTCCGTGGCCGTTCAACAGGCGCACCTTCTGGCCCTGGGCCAGGAGTCCCGTCCTGACGACACGCGCGTAGAGGCGCGACTCGCCCGGGTGCTTTTTCTGCGAGATGCGCTTGAACTTTCCGCCCGTGAACGAGCCCGCGATGGTCGGGCAAGGCCCCGCGTAGGAGGTGATTTCGATAATCACCTCTTCGCCGAGCGCGAGCCGCTGGCCCGGCCCGAGCGCCTTCCAGTCCAGGCCCGCGATGGTTAGATTTTCGCCGGCTGAGCCAGGGAAGATCGGGTGTCCCTCGGCTTGCAGTTCCGTGATGTATTCGAGTGAATAGAGGCAGAGGGCGCGCTCCGGGCCGCCGTGAATCTTGGTCTTCGCCTGCCGGTCGCAGACCAGCCCCGTCGGCGTCAGTTGCGCTTCCGTAATGGGCCACTTCGGGACCCCTCCGTCCGAGCAGTTGAGTTGAAAAATATAGCCGTCCATGCGATACGCCCTCCGCGCCTATAGTCCGCTGCTCTTTCCAGCTCCCCAGCCCTCTGTTTGACTCATAATACTTAAACGAGGCTAGCGGCACAAAGTTCACTTGGACACGCCGGTCAGTCCCGGCTATGATGCTTCCCCCGTCTTTACAGAAATCCGCCATCGTAAGGAGTTTTGCTATGACAGACTCGCGGCCTGTAACAATTCTTTGCCTGGCAAGCTATGAAAAGGGCGCGGAGTTCATGCGCGAATGTAAGCGCCAGAATTGCCGCGTGCTGCTCCTGACCTCCGAGAGCATCGCCCGCGCAGACTGGCCGCGCGAAAGCATTGACGAAGTCTTCCTGATTCCGGACGACAACAAGAAGTGGAGGCTCGAAGACGTCATCAAGGGCGTCAGCTACCTGGCCCGCACGGAAGTGATTGACCGCATCGTCCCGCTCGACGATTTCGATTTGGAGACGGCTGCCGCCCTGCGCGAGCACCTGCGCGTCCCTGGGATGGGCGACACCACGACGCGCTACTTCCGTGACAAGCTGGCGATGCGCGTCAAGGCGCGCGAGGCAGGCATCCCCGTCCCCGAATTCATACACGTTCTCAACTACGCGAGCCTCGGCGAATTCATGGCCCGCGTCCCTCCGCCCTGGCTCCTCAAGCCGCGTTTCGAGGCTTCGGCCACGGGCATCAAGAAGCTTTACTCGCCAGAGGATTTCTGGGAGGCCGTGGAGGCTCTGGGCGACCGTCAGTCCTATTACGTGCTGGAACGCTTTGTGCCAGGCGACATCTTTCACGTCGATTCCATCGTCTCTGAAAAAGAGATTCTTTTTGCCGCCGCGCACCGTTACGGCACGCCGCCGCTAGATGTCTCGCACGAGGGCGGCGTCTTCACGACCTCGACGGTGCTGCGCGGGTGCGAGGACGAGCGCGCCCTGCTCGCGGTCAACGGCGAGGTTCTCAAAACCAAAGGTCTCGTGCGCGGCGTTTCGCACACGGAGTTCATCAAGGGACGCGACGACGGGCGCTTCTATTTTCTGGAGACGGCCGCTCGGGTCGGCGGGGCCAACATTGTGGAATTGATC
>DATEMM010000332.1:0-7544 GCA_035275605.1 Pyrinomonadaceae bacterium | reverse complement strand
ATGACGCCCTCGTTCATCTGGTTGATGATGCTTTCGAGCTCCGCGGCGCGCGTGCGCTCTGAGGCGAAGGCGGCGGTCGCCAGCTTTTCGGCGCGCACGCGCTTGGAGACTTCCGAGAGAATCAGAATCAGGTCGCCCCGGCCCGCTGACCGCGCGCTCGTCGGCCAGATCGTCACGTCCCAGAAGGTGCCAGCCTCTGCCTCGCTCTGTTCATTCTCTTTACGCGCGACCAGATTAAGGGGCAGGCCGTAGGTGACGAAAGGCTTGCGCGTGCGGCGGACGTCTTCGACGATGTCGCTCAGGACGGCCAGGCCGGCGGCCGCCTCGTAGAGTCCGCGCCCGGCAAGGGCCGTGGCCTCACGGTTGGCGAAACGCGCGAAGGTCGAGTTGGCCTTGCGGACGATGAGGCGCTCGTCCAGCACCGCGAGGCCGAGCGGCAACCCGTCCAGCACTTCTTCTATGAAAGCGCCCTGCGTCTGCAACTCGTTGAACTTCGTTTCGATTTGCGACGCCATGACGTTGAAGTTCTGTGCCAGCGCGCCGACCTCGTCGTCAGTCTCGACCGCCACGCGCTCCTGCAACTGTCCTTCGCCCAGCGTGGAGGCCGAGTAGGCGAGCTTACGCAAAGGCTTCGTAAATCGGCCCACCGACCAGACGCCGAGCAGGATGGAGGCCAGCAGCACGAGCGCCCACGTCGCGGTCAGCATGAAGACGGAGCGCCCCGCCAGAGTGTTCTCCGCGACGGGGACGCCGACGGCCACGCTCCAACCGAACTGCTCTACGCGCCGCATGCCGGTCATGCGCGCCGTCTCATCACTCCATTGCCAGCGCTCTCCGCGCGCCTGGATATTTAACGAAGAAGGGACGGGCGATTGTCCGGAAGGATTCTTGAGCGCGCGACCCGCGGAGTCGAAGATGGCGATGGCCGTCCCGGCGTCCGTTCCCGAATCACGATGAAGCCTGGCATAGAGTGCTTGCGCTTCCGCTGGCGGGACCGCTTCGGCTCGCGCGACGTAAGACGGATGATCTTCGAGCCAGGAGAAGAGTGCGCCGGCGGCTGCGGTCGTCTCAATCCGCGCCGTGGCGGCGGCCTGTTCGTCCAGGCCCTGGCGGTAGCTGTTGAGCTGTATCAGGCTGACGACGAGCAGGGGCAGCGAGAGGACGGCGAGCACCAACAGTAGTTTGGCGCGCACGCTCCGCAGAAAGGGCAATGTCCTGCCTAGCCTCGTCATCGCTGCCAATTCTCTGGAAAATCCGTCCGGCGACGGCGCGGCGGTGGCCAGACCGAAGTGCGTGTCTGGACGGGCGGGCGAAGACTGGCTGCGTAAACGACTATTACCTGAGCGATCAGTTCGTCCACAAAACGGTCGGCGCGCCTGAAGGCGTCGCGAAATTCCCAGAGGTCTCCTTCGGTGGCGCCGATTCCCTCGCGCCACAAGAAATCAATAAAGACCTTGCGGAAAATCATCAACTCGCGTGCCACTTCGTCTACCAGAGCGCCCTGGTGGAAGCGTACCTGCGGGTGCGAGCGCATGCGCCGCGTGGCTTCAATCAGTTCGCCGTCCGGGTCCAAAAGGTCTAAGAGCCTTGCAAGCTCTTCCAAAAGGTCCGGCAGGTAGTCTATGAGTTGCTCGTAAGAGAGGACGGCAGGGATTTGCGTGCGCCGCTCCGCATACATTTCGTCCACCCACGCGCGGATGATCGATTCTTCGTGCTGACGTATGAGAGTGGTGAATTGTCGAGGCATGGGAACTGGTGGCAGTGGTCAGTGGTCGGTGGTCAGTGGTCAGTTAAAAGAAAGACGATAAGCAGCGGCGAGTTTTTGTTTTCACTGGCCACTGGCCACTGACTACTGACCACTGTTTTTCGGCAATAGACGTCGTAAGAGAGCCTCCAACTGGTCAAAATCAATGGGCTTGGTGACGTAATCGTTACAGCCAGCGGCCAGGGCGTCGGCGTGGAAATCGGCCGTATCGTGCGCGGAGACAGCCACTATGGGTACGTCGCGCAGGGCCGGGTACTGGCGTATGCGGCGCGTGGCGGCCAGCCCGTCCAGTTGCGGCAGGCTTAAATCCATCAGGATCAACTGGGGCCGCTCGCGGTGGGCTAGCTCGATGGCCTCCTGCCCGTTGACGGCTTCCAGGACACGATAACCGCTCATTTCGAGCAGCCGCCTCATCATGAAGCGATTATCCTCAAAGTCCTCGACGACCATCACGGTCGGGGCCGCGCTCCCGTTTGAATTGTTCATGCCCACGCACTCCATTGTAGAACCAAATTGACGAATTTCGACAATCTAATTGCCATTCCGCCCGCTGCATGGCTAGCATACGGTGGTTTTTTTTGTTAAGATGCCGCATCGAAACGCAACACAAAAAGCCGCGCCTTTTGGGTTCTATTCGTACACGCGGTCTGGCCCTGAGAGCCGACCAGCGCGCCGATGACGCATCCTGCGGCCCGGACTTTTGAGTAATATGAAGCCGCTAAAATCGGAGACACAGGACACCGCGACGCTCCAGGAACTCGGGCGGGCGTCCGTCCAAATCGTCCACGACCTGAAAAACCAGCTCAACGGTCTCAAACTCTATGCCACGTTCCTGCGTAAGCGCATGGAGAAGGCGGACAGACCCGAAGACGAGCAGGAGACGGTCGCAAAACTGATAGCCGGGCTGGAGCGCGCGGCGGCAGACATGACCGTGCTCGTTCGCATGGGCCGCCCGCTGGAATTGCGCCGCCAGCCCCAGACTGACCTGACGAAGATGGTGACGGCACTCGAAGCGGAAGAGGCCGTCCAGGTGGAAGCCGACACCAGGCTGACGGGCGAGTTCGACCTCGCAGCCATCACGGAGGCGCTGAGGACCATCACGTCCAGCGCACTCGGCATGCGCCCCGCCGGAGAGGCGAAGGGCCTAAGGGTGAGCCTGCGCCCGGACGAGGACGCACGACACGCGGTCATAGAGTGGGGCGGGGTAAAGCTGAACAACGGCGACGACCCGTTTCATTCCTTCGCCGGGAGCGAGGGCCTGCGAATGTCGCTCGCCGCCAAAATCATTGAAGGGCACGGCGGCACAGCCGCATACGATGGCTCGGGCGCGTTGCGCGTCCGGCTGCCGATAGAACAGCAAGGATGAGGAGTGAGGTAAAAGGTGGAACGTAAAGAGGCACGTATTCTGGTTGTAGATGATGAACCGATGATGGCCGATTCGCTCAAGCAGAATCTGGCCGAAGAGGGATATTCTGTCGAGACGGCGGCGACCGGGGCCGAGGCCATAGAGCTCTTCGACCGCGGCGGGCATCACCTGGCAATCTGCGACCTGCAACTCCCGGACATGGACGGGCTGGCGGTCCTGCGCCACATGAAGGATGTGCGCCCCGAAACTGAAGTCATCGTCGTCACTGGCTACGGCACGGTCGCGCGCGCCGTCGAGGCGACCAAGGCCGGAGCATTCTACTTCGTCGAGAAACCTTTCGACTTCGAGCAGATGCAACCGCTGGTCGAGCGCGCTTTGGAGAGCCGCGCACTCAAGGACGAGGCCAAGGGATTGCGCGACCGCTTCGCCACGCGCGCCGAATACTTCAACATCATCGGCGGCTCTAAGCAGATGCAGACCATCTACGAGACCATAGAGTCGGTTGCCAAGTCCGATGCCAACGTCCTCATCGTCGGCGAATCCGGCACCGGCAAAGAATTAATCGCCAACGCTATTCACTACAACTCGCTCCGCTCCAAGAAGCCCTTTATCAAAGTCAACTGCGCCGCGCTGCCCAAAGAGCTGATCGAGAGCGAACTCTTCGGCCACACGAAGGGGGCTTTCACAGGCGCTCACGCAGACAAGGAAGGGCTGGTTCAGCACGCCGCCGGAGGCTCCCTGATGCTGGACGAAATCGCGGAGATGCCGATTGAGTTGCAGCCGAAACTCCTACGCGTCCTTCAGGAGAGAAGTTACCGCAAGATCGGCTCCGAGAAGACCTACGCCGTGGACTTTCGCCTGATTTGCTCGACCAATCGTCTGCCGGCGGACGCCATCCGCGACGGGCTGCTGCGCGACGACCTCTTCTATCGCATCTCGACCATCACGATTCACGTTCCACCGCTCCGCGAGCGCGCCGAAGACATACAGCTTCTGACCGAGCACTTCCTGAAGATGTACTCGCAAAAATACGACCGCCCGATTACAGGCGTCTCGCAGGTGGCTTACCAGCGCCTCTTCTCGCACTCCTGGCCCGGCAACGTCCGCGAGTTGCAGAACGTCATCGAGCGCGCCGTCCTGCTCGCCAAAGGCAACAAGATCGAGCCCGTTGATTTGCCTTTCGACAACGGCTCGCTCCCCGAAGGCGCTGGCTCCAGCATGGAGTGGGACGTCCCGCCCAACATGACGCTCGAAGACATAGAGAAGCTCGTCATCGAAAAGACATTGCAGCGGACAGGCGGCAACAAGCAGGCAGCGGCAAACCTGCTCGGCATTTACCGCCCGCGCCTTTACAGCAAGATCAGGAAATACCAGATAGACGTGGCGCAGATTGTTTCTACTTAAAACCGGCGGGCGAGGGGCAAACGACTGCGGGAACGCTCGCGCCCCCTTGCCCGCCTAATCCGCCGACCCTCATCCGCACGATTGCTCGCGCATGTGGAACGATCAACAAAGAGAGCTTCGTCCGCTGCTCGATCCGGACGAGCGGCTGCTCTGGGCCGGACAGCCGCGGCAGGGATTCGTCATCAAAGCTTCGGACGCCTACACGATTCCTTTTAGCCTGCTGTGGGGAGGGTTCGCCATCTTCTGGGAGACGAGCGTTATCAAATCCGGAGCCCCTTTCTTCTTCATGCTCTGGGGCATTCCCTTCGTCCTCGCCGGCCTCTATTTCATTTTCGGCCGCTTCGTAGTAGACATGAAGCAGCGCCGCCGGACACTCTACGGCGTCACGGACAGGCGCGTCGTCATCGTTTCGGGACTCTTCAACCAGAGCGTCAAGTCGCTTAACCTGAGGACCCTGGCGGACGTCTCGCTCGATCTGCGCGGGGACGGGAGCGGGACGATTACGTTCGGGCCGTCCGATCCGAGGCAGTGGTGGATGAAGACGGGCGTTGGCATCCCCGCTCGCGGGCAGCAAGCCGTCCCCGAATTTGAAATGATTCAAGAGGCCAGGAAGGTCTACGACATTATCCGCACGGCGCAGCAGCAGGCGCTCCTGAAAGCCTAATCTACTGAAAGCCTAATCCACATGGTAGGTCGCCACGCTCGTCGGCGTCTCAAAGCAGCGCACCTTGTAGATTTGGACGCGCTGGTCGCCGACGCGCGACGAGACGCGCTCCAGGATGTAGCGCGCGAGGTTCTCGGCCGAGGGGTTTAGCTCCAAGTCGAAGGGTGGGAGTTCGTTGATGTTGCGGTGATCCAGGTACTGCACGACTTCGTCGGCGGCATCTTTCAACTCGCCGAAGTCAACGAGGAGGCCGATGTTATCCAGTTCGCGCCCGCGCGCGTAGATTTCGATCTTGTAGTTGTGCCCGTGCAGATTCTCGCACTTCCCCTTGTAGCCACGCAGTTGGTGCGCGCTAGAAAAGTTGCGCTCAATCATCACTTCAAACTGTCCGGCCATGATCCCTCAATCCAACAGGTAACTTTATCCGATTATCCGGCGACCATGTCGCTTTCGGCAAACACGCGCGCGAGGTCTTCTATCTTCGAGGTCACGCGGCAGGGCGGCAGACTTTGCAGGAAGAGTCGCCCGTAGGCTTTGGTCCGCAGGCGCGGGTCCAGGACTGCGAGCACGCCCCTGTCCGTCGCGCTGCGAATCAGTCTCCCGAGCCCCTGCTTCAAACTGATGATCGCCTGCGGGACGCTGTACTCGTAAAAGCTGGAGCCGCCCTGATCCTCTATGTAGCGCTGGCGCGCGGCGACTACAGGGTCAGAAGGAACGGCGAACGGCAGCTTGTCTATGATGACGCACGAGAGCTGCTGCCCCCGCACATCGACTCCCTGCCAGAAGCTTGAGGTGGCGAAGAGCACGGCGTTTGGCGTCTCGCGGAATTTTTCGAGCAGGCCGGCCTTCGACGCAGTACCTTGCAGCAGGCACGGGAAATCGACGCGCGGCGCGACCCTCTCATAGAGGGCTTTCATCCCGGCGAAGCTGGTGGAAAGCACGAAGGCACGCCCTTCGGTTGCCTCCAGAATATTGACGACCTCTGCGGCGGCAGCGTCTGCGAATTCCGGCGAGCGGGGGTCGGGCATCCGCTGCGGGAGGTAGAGCACGGCCTGATTTTCGTAGTCGTAGCCGGACGGCGCGATCAGGTCGTCGGCCTCCGCCAGGCCCAGGCGCTCGCGTATGAAGGAGAAGTTGCCGGCGCTCGCCAGCGTCGCCGAGGTCATGACTACCGTTTCGACCCGCTCGAACAATTTGTCTTGCAGCAGATTTGAAACGTCTATGGGCGAGGCGCGCAGGAAGAGCCCGCGCCCGCGGCGCTCCGTCCAGTAGACGAAGTGCTTGTCGTCGCCCGCCACTATGAACTGCAAATCGAAACGGACCTGACGGATGCGCCGCAGGATGTTCTCGACTTCGAGCGGCTGCTCGGACAGGGCGTCGAGCGTCGTCTCTATTCTTTCGAGCGCGCCGTCGAGCCCCAGATATGCGTCGCCAAGCGCCGTCGCCTCGATCTCGCCATCGGTACGCCTGCGCGCGAACGTGCCGGGCAGAATTGGAAACCTTCCCTCTTCGCCGCGCCCGTCGCGAAAACCCATCCAGAAGTTGTCGCTAAAACGCGTCAGGCGCGCGGCCGTGCGCGTCAGCTCCTTGTTCACGTCCACGTTCGTGATGGGAAGCTGTGCCAAGTCGCGCACCAGGTCTTCCATCTGGTAGCTCGAAACCTGTGCCCCGAAATATTCCGCCGCCACGTCTTCGATTAAATGCGCCTCGTCGAAAATCACCGCCGAGTAATCTGGCAGCACCTGTCCATATTCGCTGTTGCGGAGCGCCAGGTCGGCGAAGAAAAGATGGTGGTTGACGATGACTATGTCCGCGTCCATCGCTCGCTGTCGCATACGCGTGATGAAGCAGGCATCGTAGTCCGGGCATTTTTGCCCGAGACAGATCTCGGTGCGCGCGTCAATGTGCCGCCAGAAGGAGAGATTTTCGGGGAGGCCGACTAGTTCCGCGCGGTCGCCCGTCTGCGACTCGCGCGCCCACTGGCGCACCTCGTCGAAGTAGTCCAGCTCGTCCAGTCCTTCGAGGACAGGCGAATTCTCCGCGCGCCGGATGCGTTGGAGGCAGGCGTAATTGCCGCGCCCCTTCATGTAGGCGGCCGTGAACTTGCGGGGCAGCACCCTTTGGAGAAACGGAATATCTTTCTCCATCAACTGCTCCTGTAGATTCTTTGTGCCGGTGGAGATGATGACGCGACTGCCGCGAGCGGTCGCCGCGGCCACGGCCGGGACCAGATAGGCGAGCGTCTTGCCGGTGCCTGTGCCAGCCTCTACGATCAGGTGGCGCTTATCCTCGAAAGCGCGCAGGACCGATTCGGCCATCTCTATCTGGCCGGGGCGGTATTCGTA